>NZ_JAWDXO010000041.1 GCF_032477075.1 Fusobacterium sp.
GCATGTATGTCTCCTTTGTATAATTAGGGTGGTAACTATATTATACAAAAAAGAGAGCTGAGTGAAACATTTTTTTTAAATGTTACTCAGCTTTTTTTACAGAGATGGAAAAGAGAGAATATACAGAAGAGGAAAAAAAGTATCTTGAGGAAATGAAACTTAATATGGAGATAGAATTCTATCTTAATTCAATAGCACAAAAAACAGTAAAAATATATGACTATGAATTGTTGGAAGTATATAAGAATAATGCTGAACTATTAAAGGATAAAAATACAGTAGAAGTATATCCACAGCTTCAACAGGCGCTATTCAACCAAAAATTAGGAGAAGAAAAAGTAAAAGTAATAAATGAACTGGTAGAAAAATATAAGATAAATGATCTATTAAAAGAATATGTAAAGATAGAAAAAAAAGAAGAAAATAAATAAAAAGGATAAGATAAAAAAATATTACTAAATATATATTCCAAAAAAGAAGCTATTAAAATTGAAATTAAAAAATTAACAAACATAAATACAATTAAAATTTAAGAAGTAGATTATTTAACTAAAATTATTTCTTTATAGTAGAATCTAAAATAGTATACAGCCCTTAGGTTTTATGTTATACTAAATGTGTGAATTCTAATAAATTTAAAATATTAAAATGAATAATAACTGCTTTATATATCTGAAAATATTTGAAATATTCAGAAAAAGAGAAAATTAAAATTGAGCTGAGACAGACAAAGAAATTCTATCTTAGCTCTTTTCTTATACTTTTTGAAACATTAAATTTTCAATTACAGGAAAGTAATTAAAATCTTAATCAATTCATAGGATATAGAGTAATTTTTGGAGGACTTTTATGAAAAACATTCAAAGACATTTAATTTTTGTAATTATGGTAGGGATATGTGTTATTTTATGGAATCAAATTGTATTTATGAAATATGGAATAACTCTTTCAACATATTTGAAATATTCATCAGGTATTACAGAAAAGGAAAGGGATTACTTGAAGTTTCATAGTCCAATTCGTTTAGGAAGTGATATTACTGCTCCTCCAATTTCATATTATGATGAAACTACAGAGAAATACACTGGTTTAATTGTTGATTATGCAAACTTTCTGTCAATTGAAACAGAAGCTCCAATTACCATAAGTATGTATACTTTCTATGATTTAGTAGAAGCTTTGAGAAAAGAGGAGATTGATGTATGTGATGTATTTCCTAGTGAGAATAGGGCAAAGGAATTTGATCTTTCCATTCCAATATATCGATTAAAAACAGTTGTTATTTCACCCAAAAAAGGAAGCAATATACTAAAACCAGTAGAACTAGCTGGAAAGAAAGTAGCAGTACCAAAAGGAGATTTAGCAGCAGAATATATTACTAATCTTTTAAAGAAAGAAAAAAAAGAAACTGTTGAATTTGTTCCAGTAAATGATACAAAAACAGTTCTGGAACTTTTACAACAGGGGGTTGTTGATGCTGCAGTTGGAGATGAAGTTGTTGTTTCTACCTATTGGAAAGAATATGATGTTTATGAAACTCAGAAATATAATGTGATTCTCTTATATGAGAAAGATGTAGTATTAGCTGTGAATAAAGACTCTGATTTATTATTATCTATACTTAATAAAGGTATTTTACAGACAAAAAAAAATCATATTGTGCCAAAAGTTCAACAAAAATGGTTTGGAATTTCTGAGTCTATAAGAGGAGAAAAGAGAGACTTAGAATCTTTTATCAATATTGCTATTATTTTATTTATCTGCTTAATCAGTCTTTATGCATGGAATTATTTTCTGAAGAAAAGTGTGTTGCAGAAAACAAGAGAGATTGAAGAGAAGAAGGAAAATATCAGTATGATATTAAACAATCTGGATATAGCACTGTTTATTATAAATGAAACCTGTATGGTGATAGAATGTAATCGCGCTTCTTTGATTTTACTTTCTCAAAAGAGAAAAGATGTAATAGAAAAAAGTCTCTTTGAATTTTCTTTTTTATCTGAATTATTGGAACTATCAAAATATCCTCAATGGAAAATGAATCTTAGTCTTAAATTTAGAAATATAATAAAAAGCAAATGTTATGAGATCAAACTTTCCCCTTATATTTCAAGAGAGGAAAAGCTCAGAATACTGAGCATAGAAGATATAACAGAAAAGCTTATTATAGAAAGAAAGCTTCATCAAGAAAATAAGATGATAACAATAGGTCAGATATCAGCTGGTTTGGCACATGAAATTAGAAATCCTCTTGGAATAATAAGAAATGGGCTTTATCTTATTAAAATGAAAATATCCAGTAAGCCACAAAAAAAAGCTATCAATATGATGGAAAATTCTATTCAAAGAATTAACAATCTAATTGAACATTTACTTAGGTTTTCAAGAACAGCATCAGATAAATGTATCCAAGAAAATATTGAAACAATGGTAAGTAATATAATGACTTTTATGGAAACAAAATTAAAGGCTAAAAAAATTAATTACCATATAAGCTTAAAGGGAAATCCAGTAGTAACACTAAATACAGAAGCTGTTAATATTATTTTGATTAATCTTATTGAAAATGCAATTGATGCTTTTTCAGTAGATAAAGAGGATAATTTGATACAAATCTCTATCTCTTCTACAGAGAATTCGCTAGATTTTCTAATTGAAGATAATGGAGTAGGAATATTGGAAGAAGGGCTTCCATATATTTTTGATCCTTTTTACACAACAAAGGAAGGACATGGAACAGGACTTGGTTTATACCTTGTGTATAATGAAATCAAGAAGTACAATGGAGATATTTCAGTTGAAAGTCAATATGGAATAGGAACAAAATTTTTTATTTCTATTCATTTTTAAAAAAGGAGAATTAGATGTTTGCAGATTATAAAATTTTAATTGTAGATGATGAAGCAGATTATAGAGAGATGTTTTCTCTCATATTAGAGGAAAAGGGTTACTATGTTTATATGGCTTCTTGTATCATAGAAGCAAAAGAAATTGTCAAGAATCATAAAATTGATATGGTAGTGACAGATCTCATTATGAAAAATGAAACTGGAATAGAGCTTCTCCACTGGATAAAAGATTATGATAGTGATATAGGAGTTATCATTGTTACTGCATATGGAACGGTTGAAACAGCAGTTCAGGCAATTCAAGATGGAGCATATAATTATTTTATTAAAAGCAATGATCCAGAAACTCTGCTTTTAGATATAGAAAGGTTTTTACAGTTAAAGCAGCTGAAATTAGAAAATAATTTACTAAAAATTCAAAATAAAGAAGTATCTATGTTGGAATCGAATAACTCTGATATGCAAAATATACTGGACATATGTAAAAAAGTTGCAAAAAGTAAAATATCTGTTTTAATTCTTGGGGAGTCTGGGGTTGGGAAAGAAATTATAGCTAGATATATCCATGAAAAAAGTGAGAGGAGCTCTTTTCCATTTGTTCCTGTTAATTGTCAGGAATATTCAGAGGGAGTTTTGGAATCAGAATTATTTGGACATGAAAAAGGATCTTTTACAGGGGCTATTAAGCAGAAAATAGGAAAATTTGAAGAGGCAAGTCTGGGAACTTTATTTCTTGATGAAATTGCAGATGTTTCTATAAATACACAAGTAAAACTTTTAAGGGTACTGGAGGATAAGAAGATAGAACGTGTTGGGGGAAATAAAAAGTTGGATGTTAATATCAGATTGATTTCAGCAACCAACAAAAATACTTATGAAGCTGTTAAGAGTGGAATCCTTCGAGAAGATTTTTTATACAGAATTAATGGTATTATTATTCATGTTCCTCCTCTCAGAGAACGTCCAGAGGATATTGAAAGTTTTATTTATTTTTTTGTTAAAAAATTTGAAATGGAGTTGAAGAAAAAAATAGAATTTATAGATGAAGAAACTATGAATTTTTTAAAAAACTATCATTATCCAGGAAATATTAGAGAATTAAAAAATATAATTGAACGATTGATAGTATTGACAGAAGGCTCTGTTATTTCTTTTAAAAATGCAAAAAGATATTTAAAACCAACAGAAGAAGACGGAATTTCTCCTTCTTATGAAAATTTACGAGATGCTAGAAATCAATTTGAAATGGAATTTATACGTTCTAAAATCAAAGAATATAAAGGTAATCTATCTAAAACTGCAGCAGCTCTTGAGATCAGCAAACGACAGTTAAATAACAAGATTCTGGAATACAATCTCAGAGAATGGATTAAGTCTCTCAAAGAATAATTATATTTTATTTATAAAATATAATTATTAAAAACTAAAGAGTATTTCAAAAAAGTTTATGTCATAAAAAAGCTATATACTTCCAACATATAATTCCTCAAAGAATTAAAAAGTTAGGAAAAATGTTTCTTGGTTCAGGAAAAATATTTCCTGTTTTTTAGTGAAATTTAGAAGTGCTTTTTCCTTTTTAAACTAAAAATGTATCTTTTATTATTTGGCATAATAATTGCTTATATTAATTTTAAAAGTATGGAGAAGGCAAAGGAGGGGAAAAGATGACTACAGCAAGAAAACCTAAAATTTGGGAAGCTTTAGTTCCTATTGTAGGAATGGCAGTAATTATTGTTTATTCCATGTTAGTACTCAAAGTGGATCCACATATTCCAATTGTTATTTCAACTATACTTGCAGGAGCTATGGCGTTGAAAATAGGCTGCAATTGGTATGAGATAAGAAATGGAATGATTGAAAGTGTCTACAGAGCAGTAGAGGCTTTAATTATCGTTATGATTGTGGGAATGTTGATTGGTTCATGGGTTTTAGCTGGTTCTGTTCCAGCAATGATTTTTTATGGTTTGGAATTAATTTCACCTAAATTTTTCCTGCCTACTGGCTGCATCTTATGTGCAGTCGTATCTGTTGCAACTGGAAGTGCTTGGACCTCTGGGGGAACAATAGGAGTAGCTCTTATGGGAATTGGAACAGGTCTTGGAATTAACCCTGCACTTACAGCAGGAATGGTTATTTCTGGAGCATATTTTGGGGATAAGATTTCTCCTTTATCAGATAGTACCAATGTTGCTGCGGCTACTGCAGAAACTGACTTGTACTTGCATGTAAGATCAATGATGTATACAACCGTTCCAAGTTTTATAATAGCACTTTTATTGTATTTGATTATTGGATTAAGATATGATACCTCATCAATAAACTTGGAGAATATAAGATTGATAAAAGAGGCCCTTTCTACAACTTTTGTCATCAGTCCATGGCTATTAATACCTCCAATAGTAGTATTGATAACTGCTGTAAAAAAAGTTCCCGCCATTCCTTCTCTATTACTTGCAACAGCAGTTGGAAGCTTATTTGCCATGATTTTTCAAAAGGCAAGTCTTGTGGATGTTTTAGATGTTCTTCAAAATGGGTATGTAGGGGAAACTAGTGTCGAGATTGTAAATAAACTGCTTACTCGAGGAGGAGTAAATGGAATGTTATGGACAATTTCTCTAATTATTTTTGCTTTATGTTTTGGAGGAATTCTGGAACAGGCGAAATTTACTGAAGTAATTCTGGAAAAAGTAATAAAATATGTTCATTCAGTTGGAAGTCTTGTAGCTACAACTATTGTGACTGGAATTCTTTGTGATTTTGTTCTTACAGACCAGTATCTGGCAAATATTATTCCTGGAAGAATGTATTATAAAGTTTATGATGATATGGGGTTGGAAAGATATTATCTTTCCAGAACATTAGAAGATGGAGGTTCTCTATGGTCTCCTATGTTTCCATGGAATGGCTGTGGGGCATACCAGTCTGCTACTTTAGGAGTTTCTACTTTTGCTTATTTTCCTTATGCATTTTTAAGTTTAATAAACCCAATTGTTTCTATTGCTATGGCTTATATGGGAATAGCAGTATTCAGAAAAAAACTTCAAAGCCAGGATGTTGAAATTATTGAGGTGGAAAATTTAAATGAACTGGATGAAATTAGAAGTAAAATGAAAGAATAACAGGGGGAGTTTCATATACTTTTTTAACTGCATCTCTTCATGTAAAGAGGTGCAGTTATATTTTTTACAGCTGGAGAAATCCAGCAATTTTTATTTTAAGGAAATTTTCACATTATCTTTCTATTCCATCTCTAGCCATTAAACCCATGTTGTAATAATGTTTTATTTCTTTCATTTCAGTAACCAGATCAGCAGAATCTATCATTGCTTGTGTGGCATACCTTCCTGTAAGAACAAGTTCAACACTTTCAGGTTTCAATTCCATAAGAGCTAATACTTCGTCTTCACTAACTAAACCAAAAAAATGAGCTACACATATTTCATCTAATATGACAAGTTCATAATTTCCACAGATAAGAGCTTCTTTGGCTCTTTTTAATCCAGCTTTAGCTTTCTCTACATCTATCTGCTGTACATGCTCTTTAGAAATTATACAATTTTCTGTTCCAAATCTTTCTATAATAATATTATCTAATTTAGCAAATGTTCGAAGTTCTCCATATTCTTGTCCCTTCATAAATTGTCCAATATAGACATGATAATTATTTCCAAGTGCTCTTACAGCTAAACCAAGAGCGGCAGTAGTTTTTCCTTTTCCGTTTCCTGTATATATTTGAGTATATCTTTTCATAATAATTCCTCCTTTGGAAAAAGTTATGTTAAAAATCTGCATATTTAAAGGATATCACAAAAAAGAATACATAACAAGGAATTATATTACTTTGACTTTTTGGAGGATAAATTATATAATTTGCTATATAAGTCTTTAAAAAGGAGTGATGAAAATGACTAGAGAGAAATATTTTAAAGATTTAAAAAAGAGAATTGATGAAGTTTATTTAGATTTTAATAAGTCAGGAAAAGAAAAAATGGCAGAACTTGAAGAGATAAAGAAAATAATTTTAGATGAAAATATAAGAGATGAATATTTTGAAGACTTAAAAAAATATATAGAAATAAAGCTTGAATCAATAGGAGTTTTATGAGAAGAAAGAGCAGACTGAAAATTATAGCAAGTCTGCTTTTTGATTATAAAAAAGCTCTCTTTGAGAGAGCCTTTCATTAATATATTGCTTCTTGTTTAATTATTTTGTTATATGCAACAATAACTTTACTCCATTTTTCAAATTTAGTTTTCACAACATCTAATGTGAGTCTTTCTTCAGATAATGCAATTAAATGAAAAAGAACAAATCCAGCTGTATCAGCCCAGTGAATATTATAATCCTTTAAGTCGAAGTTGAAAAATGTTTCTGTTAGTTTATCTTTTATTGCTTTTGCTGAATAGTCAGGAGAGTGATAATCTACATTAATGAGTTCCTCTCCCCATATATTAGAGGATAGCTGCCATCTGTACATAGATTTTTGCTCTATTTTTATAATATAATAATCTTTTTCCTGCCAATCTGTGAATTTAACTTCAAATTCTTTCATAGTCATAATTCCACCTCCTGTTATTATTTTATATACTTCATAAAGTATATTCTGTCAATTATAAATTTATAAATATTAAATGTGGTGGAGATATTATTTTTTCTTTAAAAAGTTCTTAAAAATTTAAATTAAGATAATACTTGTAGATTATTTTTTATGAAAAAAGATTTTTTATAATAACTATATATGATATTCATAATTAAGAATACAGCAAAAAATTTTCTTTAGAAAACCTAAAGATGATATTTTAGAGAGAAGTTTTATTTTAGATTTAAAAAAAAGGTTTATATTTTTAAGAAAAAGAGGTATTATATATAAGGGGAAACTGTCTTATATATAGTTTAGTGATGAAAGGAAAATTGATGAATATAAATGAAAAAATATCTCTAAATGCAAGAGAAATAATGAAACTAGAAATAGAAGAAGCTGGAGGAAATGAGGTATTTTTCAGAGGAATTCCAGATGAAAATGGAATAGTTACAGAGGTTGAAGTACTTGCAAGGGGCAACAAGTATTCTGTACCAGCTATAATAAAAGCAATGAAAAAAGGAGAGGTTTTGATTCATAATCATCCCTCTGGTTTTTTATACCCATCTGATGCAGATGTTGAGATAGCTTCTATGTATTCTAATAGAATGGCAGGAGCATCATATATTGTAAATAATGGACTTACAGATATCTATATAATTGTAGAACTTTTTTCTGACAGTAATGTTGAAATAGATATAATACCATATTTTGAAAAAACTGGACTGTTATCTCAAACTTTCAAAGGATTTGAATATAGAGATGAGCAGCTCCATATGGCAAAACATATAGAGAATGGACTGAATAATGAAAAAAAAGTGATAGTTGAGGCTGGAACAGGAACAGGAAAAACTTTAGCTTATCTTATTCCAAGTGTAGAGTGGGCTATCAAAAATAAAAAAAGAGTAGTGATATCAACTAATACGATAAATCTTCAAGAGCAGCTTTTAAACAAGGATATTCCAATAGCTAAAAAAGTAGTTCAGGGAGATTTCAGATATATTCTTGTAAAAGGGCGGGGAAATTATCTTTGCAACAGAAAATATTTTAATCTTACTTTAGGAGAAAATGTAAATTTTGAAGAATTTTCAAATTCACAGAAAAATCAGTTTAAAGAAATAATTAAGTGGGGTAAAAAGACTGAAAAAGGAGATAAATCTGAACTTCCTTTTGAAGTAGATAACAGTGTATGGGAATTATTTCAAAGTGAAACAGATATTTGTGCAGGGGCAAAGTGTCCATATAAGGGAGAATGTTTTTTCTTAAAATCTCGTGAAGAAAAGAAAAATGCAGATATACTTATAACAAATCATCATATGTATTTTTCTGATTTAGCTATCAGAAAGGAAATAGGTTTCAATACAGAATATTCAATACTTCCCGAATATGGGTTAGTAGTATTTGATGAAGCACATAATATAGAAAAAGTTGCAAGAGATTATTTTTCTTATGAAGCTTCAAAATATAGTTTTACAAAAATAATGAATCAGATATTTGCAACAGAAGGAAAGAAAAAAAATACAGGAAGCTTGGATATATTATTAAATTATATAAAAAATACATCTTTGGACAGCAGAAGTATTTTAGAAAAAGAAATCAAAGAGATAAAAATAAAACATAAATCTTTATTTTTAGAGGGAAGAGAGTATTTTAACAATATAATAGAAGTATTTTCAAAAGGAGAAACAGGAACATTTACATTTAGAGCTAAAAAAGAAGAAATGGAGCACTCTCCTTTTCTCAGCAGTCTTATTGATTTTAGAGAAAAATTTACTTCTGAATATAACTCATATATGAGAAAAGTAAGAAGTTTAATAAAAGAAATAAGAGATGAAGATGATGAATTAGGAACTATAAATGATTTTATAAAATATACAGACAGACTGGAAAACTTTTTTAATAATTTCAGATTTATAAATGATTTTGATGATGAGGAATTTATCTATTGGATAGAAGTAAACAGCAGAAAAAGCAATTCTAAACTTGTGGCTACACCTCTTAAAATAGATAGTGAACTTCAAAAAAATCTATATATCAACTTAAAGCAGATAATATTTACATCTGCTACTATTGCTATTGGAAGTGATTTTTCATATTTTAAAGAATCAATAGGATTGGAAGAAGATACATTAGATAAAGTGATACATTCTCCATTTGATTATGATAAGCAAATGAAAGTGTATATTCCAGATGATATTCCTAATCCTTCTGATAGAGATTTTGTTGATGAGATTTCGGAATTTCTGAAAGCTTTATTGATAAAATCTAAAGGGAAAACTTTTGTTTTATTCACTTCATATTCAGCATTAAATTATGTTTATTATTTATTGAGAGATGATTTGGAAGCTAATGGAATAGAGCTTTTTATTCATGGTATGGCACCAAGAACTCACTTAGTAAATATGTATATGAATGGGCAAAATCCTGTTCTTTTTGGGACAGATTCTTTTTGGGAGGGAGTAGATATAAAAGGAAAACAATTAAGTTCAGTGATAATAGTAAAGCTTCCTTTTAAAGTTCCCAGTGATCCTGTTACAGAGGCTATAATAGAAAATATAACAGCTCAAGGAAAAAATTCATTTATAGAATATCAAATACCAGAAGCTGTAATAAAATTTAAACAGGGAATAGGAAGATTAATAAGAAGTAAAACAGATCATGGAACTGTTACTATATTAGATAATAGAGTTATTAATAAAAGATATGGGAAATATTTTATGGAATCTATTCCAACTAGAAATATTAAAATTGTCAGTAAATCAGCTGTATTAAAAGATATGGAAACTGACATTAAAGGTGGTTACAATGAAAAAATTTAATTTATTTGGCTTAAAATTTATGTTTGAAATAAAAAAAAGCGATAGAAATGATGCAGAAATATATTCAAGTTCATATAGCTTGAGAGAAAAAATTCTATATTTTATTCTTGTTATGTTTGTTATTGCTTTTAGTTCAAAGATATCTTTATTGTCTCGTAATAATAACTATAAAGTAGGAGATGTAGTAATTTCAGATATATATGCTCCTAAAACTATAGTATATAGAGACCAAAGTGCCAAGGAAAAAATAATAGAAGAAATGATACTAAAATCAGGAAAAGAATATATTTATTCTGCTGATGCAGGAAGGATATATCTTGAAACTTTTGATGATTTTTTTAATGATATTTATTCAATGAAGGAAAAAGAACATAATGATATAGACTTTAAAAGTTTGGAAAAAAATACTGGAAGAAAAATATCTGAAAGGATGATACAAGAGATACTTCGTTTAGATATAAATGAAATAAAAGAATTACAAAAGGAAACAAGAAGTTTTTTGGAAGCTCTTTATGAAAATGGAATTGTACAGGAAAAATCAATTATTAAGTATAATTCTCCTTATGATGAGAAAGTAAAAAAACTTCCAGAATTAAGTAAGCAAGTGGTTGAAACATTTGCAAGTCCAAACTATATTTATGATGAAGACAAAACTAAAAGATCTCTTCAGGAAAAGGTTTCACAGATAAATGATCAGTATATAGAGATTAAAGCAGGAACTTTAGTAGGAAAAAAAGGAGAAATTCTTAATGAAAGAAGAATAAAGATTTTAGAAGCTTGTGGTGTTTATTCTTATAAAAGAAGTACAGCTATAATTCTTGCTAATCTTACATATCTCTTTATAATAGCTACATTATTTTATACTGTAGTATTTAATAAATTTAAAAAAGAGATATTAAATAAAAGTTATTATAGGAGTGTATTACTAATAATAACAGCATTTTTCTTGATATTTAGATTTATAAATAATGATTTAATTTATCTTGTACCTATTGATACAGCATTATTCTTATTAATATTGTTGACAAATACAAGATATGCAACTCTCATATTTTCATTTATGATGTTGTTTTTAATGCCTATTATTGATTATGATCTCATATTCCTTGTGGTATATGTGGCTTCTTTATCATTTGGAGCATACTTAGTAAGAAAAGTAAATACAAGAGCAGGATTAATAGCTGTAGGAATTCAGCTTTCTATTTTAAAAATAACATTATTTCTCCTATTAAGTGCATTTTCACAAGTGGAAACATTTGGAGCAGCTTTAAAATCAGGAGAAATGGTCCTGGCTGGATTGGTTTCAGGAATGATAACAATAGCTCTTTTACCTTATTTTGAAAAGACATTTAATATTCTAACTCTTTTCAAATTGCTGGAATTAGGGGATCTTTCTCATCCATTACTGAAAAAACTGTCTATGGAAGCGCCAGGAACATTTCATCATTCTATGATGGTGGCGACTTTATCTGAAAATGCAGCAATGGCAGTAGGGGCAAATGCAATTTTTACAAGAGTAGCTTCTTATTATCATGATATAGGTAAATGTAAAAGACCAAAATTTTATGTAGAAAATCAACAGAATGGAGAAAATCCTCATAATAAAGTTTCGCCATTTATGAGTAATTTAATAATAACATCTCATACAAAAGATGGAGCAGAGATGGCAAAGCAATATCAGATTCCAAAAGAAATAAGAGATATAATGTATGAACATCAGGGAACTACATTCTTAGCTTATTTTTATAATAAAGCTAAAAGTCTTGATCCAAGTGTAACTAAAGAGGAATTTAGATACAGTGGCCCTAAGCCAAGAACAAAAGAATCAGCAATTATTATGCTGGCAGACTCCATAGAGGCAGCAGTTAGGTCAATAGATGATAAAACTCCAAGAGCCATGGAAGAAATGATTAGAAAAATAATAAGCAGTAAAATAGAAGATAATCAACTTTCAGAGGCAGATTTGACATTTAAAGAGATAGAAATAATTATACAGACATTTGTAAAATCTCTTGTGAGTATACATCATGTGAGAATAAAATATCCAGGTCAAAAATAATTAAATATAAAGATATTATAGGGAGAAAAAATGGATGTAGTTGTAGATATTTTACTAGAAATAGAAGGATATAGCAGCCTTATTGATGAAGAAGAAATGAAAAAATATATAAAAGAAGCTCTTGAAAGTGAATTTGAAAGTGATAGACCTGTGTATCTTTCACTGCTCTTTACAGGAAATGAAGAAATTCAAGTAATTAATAAGCAATATAGAGGAAAAGATCAGCCTACAGATGTAATATCTTTTGCATATCATGAAACAGAGGATTTTGATATCGGTCCTTATGATACCCTTGGAGACATAGTGATTTCTATGGAAAGAGTGGAAGAGCAGGCTGCAGAATATAATCACTCTCCTAAGAGGGAACTATATTATGTTTTGACTCATGGATTGCTTCACTTATTAGGATATGATCACATAGAAGAAGATGATAAAAAAGAGATGCGTATAAGAGAAGAAGAAATACTTGGACAATTTGGCTATACAAGAGAGATGTGATATTATGAAAAAAAACTGGAAGAAACATGGTGTTACAGATAGCTTCAATGCTGCTTTTGAAGGATTGTTTGAAGCTATACGAAGTGAAAGACATATGAAGTTTCACTGCTTCTGCACAATAATAGTTTTGATACTTTCATTATTTTTAGATTTGGGAAAATATGAAACACTTTCTTTAATAATAAGTATAACTTTAATGTGGATAGCAGAACTTTTTAATACAGCAATAGAAAGCTGTGTAGACATGGTGACAAAAGAATATCATCCTTTAGCAAAAAGAGCAAAGGATATAGCAGCAAGTGCTGTATTAGTTACAGCTCTTAATGCTCTTCTTGTAGGGTATATAATTTTTGAAAAAAAAATAACTCTTCAATTAAGAAGTGCTTTTTATATATTTAAAAATTCATATCAGCACACAGCATTATCTATTTTTGTAATTATCATAATAATTGTAATATGTTTAAAACTCTTATTTAAAAAAGGAACTCCTTTAAGAGGAGGAATACCAAGTGGGCATAGTGCTCTTGCCAGTTCTATTTTTACAATAATTACATTTTTAACAAATAATCCTAAAATATTTTTTCTTTCTTTAATACTTGTAGTACTTGTAATGCATTCCAGAATAGAAGGGAAGATACATACTCTTTTTGAAACGGTTATAGGAGCTTTCTTAGGGTGGGGAGTTACTTACTTGATTTTATTACTTTTAAAAATGTAGGTGATTAATATGCATACAGCAAAAGAATATATCATGCTTAGTATTTTATCCTATTGTAATTTCACTGAATCTGAATATGAAAAAACTATTCTTGAAATTTTTCAGCAAGATACAGCAAAAAGTATTTTCAATGGAACATTTATTATAATTAATCCTAAATATGATAAATTCTTTTTAGATTATTTTAGAGATATTTTAAATGAATGGAGAGTCTATTATGTAGATAATAGAACTGCTCAAAATCCTCTATCTACAAATACAGGATTTTATTCTGTTGTATTTAAAAAGGGAGAAAGTTATGTGGTAGCTTTCAGAGGGAGTGAAAAATATCCTCTTGAAGATGCTTATAAAGATTTCATAGAAACAGATCTTGCATTAGGATTTGGAAAAATACCCCAACAGTTTTATGAAGGAGTAGAAGTATATTATAAACTTATTAGAGATTTTAAAATACCTCATAACAATATTTCTCTGACTGGACATTCTTTAGGTGGAGGTATAGCCCAATATACAGTACTTATGGTAGATAAGTATTCTAAATATATTCCAAGAACATATATTTGGAATGGAGTTGGAATAAATAGAGATGGAATTATATCTGTATTAGATTTTATAGATCTTGATAAGATATTATCTGAAAATACTGATTTAACTCCAGATGAAAGAGAGAAATTTAAAGAAGTTGCACCTTCATATTTAGAATTTTTATCAAAAGAACTAAAAAAAATAGGTGCTATAAAGGACAGTAAAACAAGTTTAGTAAATAGATATGATGATGTTTATTTTAATATAGATGAAAATTTTGTAAAAAATCTGCTTAAAACTACAAATCTTGAAAAATGTTTTATGAAACTGCCTCTTTCAAGGAGGCGAGAGCTTTTGCTTAAAAAAAATTTTTTTGATGCTGTATTTCAGCTGGATAATATGGGAGAGCTTTTAGAAAAGGCTGAAAAATTTATAGAGAGAGTAAGAGATAATAATATTTATGAAAATAGAGTATTTAATTTTGGACACTCTAAAGACCTTACTAATTCACTATTTAAACATGTAGGTTCCTCATATCTTGTAGATAATAATTTTCATAGGAGAACATTCAAAAAGTATAATTTTTTAAATAATTTGCTGTTACTGACAAAATCTATACAAGATCATCATTTTGAAGATGTGTTTCTTCCCTTTTTAGAAGATGAGGGAGAGGAATGTGGCAATTTCTCAAATAAATTAAGTTTAAATTTTATAGCAAGTGCCATAAGAAAACTGATTACTATGGAATATTGTTTAGCTAAAGAGTTTTTAGGTGATTATTATAGTATGGCTGAAATAAATGAACAAAATTTTACTAGATTAAAAAGTCAAATGATACATGGAATGGAAAATATGGGAGCTGAACTTCCATATAAAAAACATATTATACATCAATTAAATGAAATGGATATAGATATTTTTTCTAAAGTTTGGGAAAAAACAAAGGCAAAGCTTGCCAGTCCTTATAAACTTCAAGATATTTTTGATGTCTTTGTATTTGAACCATATTAATTAATAATAAAAACATTTTATAATTTGTAGGAGGATTTTTTTATGAAATTTATTATTATCCTGTTATTTTCTTTGTTATTTCCTGCATGTAATGGAACTAAAACAGAACTTAATGAGAAGACAAAAGAAGTGGTAAAGGCAGAAAAAACATTGAAAGTGGCTTTGGGATATAAACCTCGTTCTTTTGACCCACATAGACACACAGACAGTTCTACTCTGGCTGTTACAAAACAGATATACAGCAATCTTTTTTCCCTTGATGATAATGGAGAGCTGATTCCTGAACTAGTAGAAAAGTATGAAACTCTACCTGATAATTCAATCATTCTGACTTTGAAAAAAGGTGTATTTTTTCAAGATGGAAATGAAATGAAAGCTGAAGATGTCTCAGCAAGTTTAAAAAGAAATTTAAATATTCCTATATCTAAGGTACTGGTAGAATCTATTAAGGATTTGATTGTACTAGATGACTATAGACTTAAAATAATTCAAAATAATGCACCAACTATACTTCTTCATAATTTTGCTCATTCATCAATAGCCATAGTAAAAGAAGTACCAGCTAATGAAGAAGGAATAAATATACTTGGAACTGGAGCATATAAAATAAAAAAATGGGGAATAGGAGAAAGGGTAGAGCTGGAATCTTTTGATAAATTTTTCCAAGGAGAACCTAAAATAAAAAATTTAGTATTTATGACTATTCCAGAGAATTCAAATAGACTGATAGCTCTTGAAACAGAAGAAATAGATATAGCATATGATATATCTTCAACTGATGTTAAAGGACTTTTAAAAAATGATAGTCTTAAACTCATAAGTAAATCTTCCTTAGGAACAGACTTTGTATCTATAAATACAAAAAAGATAACAGATAGAAGAGTGAGACAGGCAATAGAGTTGGGAGTGAATAAAGAGGATATATCTACAGCTGTTTTTGAAGGTATGACAGAGCTGGCTCCATCTCTTTTAGCACCAAGTGTATTTGGTTATGATAAAAATGTAAAATTAAAACCATATGATCCAGAAAAAGCCAGAAAACTTCTAAAAGAAGCTGGTTATGAAAATAACCTTAAATTAGAACTGTGGATATATGAAGAACCAACAAGAATGCAGATGGCACAGGTCATTCAATCTAATTTAAAAGAAATAGGAATAGATATTTCGATACAGGTACTTGAACTTTCCTCATTTCTTCAATTTACTGCAAATGGGCAGCATGATATGCTTATAGGTTTGTGGTATGTGAGTACAGGAGATGCTGACTATGGATATTATCCTCTTCTTCATTCAAGTTCAGCAGGAGCAGTTGGAAACAGAAGCTTTTTTTCTAATAAAGAATTTGATCATCTTTTAGATGAAGCAAGAATAACTTCCTCTATAGAAAAGAGAGAAAAAAATTATGCAGAAGCACAGGATATACTGTCTGAAGAAGTACCTCTTTTTCCATTGGATTATAAAGTATATATTATAGGAATGAATAAGAGAGTAGATGGATTTATATTTAATGCTAATGGAAATCACATTCTCTATAAAACAGATATCATAGAAGAAGGGAAATAAAAAAATGATTAAAAATTAATCAAAAAAATATTTAATACACTAATATGATAATAAAATTATAGGCATAAATGGAAAAAAATAACTGGAATTAAATTTTTTAAATAAATGGTCGATTTTAGATAAAAAAATTTAAAATTTCAATAGAAAAATAATTTATAAAAAAATAAACAGTTCTTTTATCAATAAAAATGTTAAAAAATTGGTCATTATTAATTAAAAATAATCCATAGCATAAATTTTATATATCTTCTTATTGCAAATAAAAAAACATTATGTTACTATTAAATTGAAGCTACAATAAAACTCACTTTATCAGAATCTGAGTTTTTACACTTGATGAATGAATGGAGGAATAAAATTATGGCAAAAAAAATAGTTTTAGCAGGAGCATGTCGTACAGCAATTGGATCTATGGGAGGAGCACTAAGTGGAGTTGCAGCAGCAGATTTAGGAGCACTAGTAATAAAAGAAGCATTAAACAGAGCAGGAGTGCCTGCTGAGAAAGTAGATCATGTATACATGGGATGTGTAATTCAAGCAGGGTTAGGGCAAAATGTAGCTCGTCAATCTTCTCTAAAAGCAGGATTGCCAATAGAAACACCTGCAGTAACAATCAATGTAGTTTGTGGTTCAGGATTAAATGCAGTAAATATGGCAGCAGCAATGAT
This sequence comes from Fusobacterium sp., assembly GCF_032477075.1. Taxonomy (NCBI): domain Bacteria; kingdom Fusobacteriati; phylum Fusobacteriota; class Fusobacteriia; order Fusobacteriales; family Fusobacteriaceae; genus Fusobacterium; species Fusobacterium sp. Next base: position 17,291 of record NZ_JAWDXO010000041.1, read on the forward strand.
TCAAGCTGGAGAAGCTGATATTGTTGTAGCTGGAGGAACTGAAAATATGTCAGCAGCTCCTTATTTACTAAATAAAGCTCGTTATGGATACCGTTTAGGAAATGGAGAAATTATTGATTCAATGATAAATGATGCTCTATGGGATGCATTCAACAATTATCATATGGGAGTAACAGCAGAAAATATTTGTGACCAATGGGGACTGACAAGAGAACAATTAGATGAATTTGCAGCAGCAAGTCAGCAAAAAGCTGTAAAGGCTCAAGAAGAAGGAAAATTTGATGCAGAAATAGTTCCAGTAGTTATAAAAGGTAAAAAAGGAGATACTGTAGTTTCTAAAGATGAAGGACCAAGAGCTGGTACTACAGCTGAAGGAATTGCTAAATTAAAACCAGCATTTAAAAAGGATGGAATGGTTACAGCAGCTAATGCTTCAAGTATCAATGATGGTGCAGCAGCAATAGTTGTAATGAGTGAAGAAAAAGCTAAAGAACTTGGAGTTACTCCAATGGCTACTTGGATAGCTGGAGCTCTTGGAGGAGTAGATCCAAAAATTATGGGAATTGGACCAGTAACTTCTACTAAAAAAGTATTGGCAAAAACTGGAATGACAATAAATGATTTCGATTTAATTGAAGCTAATGAAGCTTTTGCAGCCCAATCACTTGCTGTAGGACATGATCTTGGATTTGACATAGCTAAATTGAATGTAAATGGAGGAGCTATTGCTCTGGGACATCCAGTAGGAGCTTCAGGATGCCGTATTCTTGTAACACTTCTTCATGAAATGGCTAAACGTGATGCTAAAACTGGTCTGGCTACACTTTGCATTGGTGGTGGAATGGGATGTTCTACTATTGTTAAGAGAGACTAATTTTATTCTTAAATAAAAATATAACATTTAATTTTAAATATAATGGATAAGGGCATAATTATGTTCTTATCCTAATTTAATGAAATTATGGGAGGTTTGTTTAATGAATTATATTACATATGAACAAGATGGATTTGTAGGAATCATAACTATCAATCGTCCAAAAGCTTTAAATGCACTTAACAGTGAGGTTTTAAAAGAATTAGATGCTTGTTTGGATGGAGTAAATCTAGAAACTACTAGAGCTCTTATACTAACAGGGGCAGGAGAAAAATCATTTGTTGCTGGTGCAGATATTGGAGAAATGAGTACTTTGACTAAGTCTGAAGGAGAAGCTTTTGGTAAAATAGGAAATGATGTTTTCAGAAAACTAGAAACTTTCCCTATTCCAGTTATAGCTGCTATAAATGGATTTGCACTTGGTGGAGGATGTGAAATATCTATGAGCTGTGATATCAGAATTTGTTCTGATAATGCATTATTTGGACAACCAGAAGTAGGGTTAGGAATAACTCCAGGATTTGGTGGAACTCAAAGACTTGCTCGTATCATAGGTGTAGGAAAAGCTAAAGAGATGATATATGCTGCAACTAATGTAAAAGCTGATGAAGCTCTGAGAATTGGACTAGTAAATGCTGTATATTCTTTAGAAGAATTGATGCCAGCAGCTAAAAAATTAGCTGGAAAAATAGCTAAAAATGCTCCTATTGCAGTTCGTGCTTCTAAAAAAGCTATAAATGAAGGACTAGATGTAGATATGGATAAAGCAATAGTTATTGAAGAAAAATTATTTGGAAATTGTTTTGAAAGTGAAGATCAAAAAGAAGGAATGTTAGCATTCTTAGAAAAAAGAAAAGTAGAAGGATTTAAAAATAAATAAAAGTCTTTAATTTTCAATTATAGAGTATCTCTATACATAATTTAATTGAATCAAAATATAAACAATTTTAGGAGGATGTAATTATGAAAGTAGGAATAATTGGAGCAGGAACAATGGGATCTGGTATTGCACAAGCTTTTGCACAAACTGAAGGGTATTCAGTAGCTCTTTGTGATATCAATGAAGAATTTGCAGCAAAAGGAAAAGCTAAATTAGCTAAAGGATTTGAAAAAAGAATAGCTAAAGGAAAAATGGAACAAGCATCAGCAGACGCTATTTTAGCTAAAATAACTACTGGAACAAAAGAAATATGTGGAGATTGTGACTTAATAATTGAAGCTGCAATTGAAAATATGGCTATTAAAAAACAAACTTTTAAAGAATTACAATCTATTTGTAAAGCAGATGCTATGTTTGCTACAAATACTTCTTCTCTATCAATAACAGAAATTGGTGCAGGATTAGACAGACCAGTTATAGGAATGCACTTCTTTAATCCAGCTCCAGTAATGAAACTTGTTGAAGTTATTGCAGGACTAAATACTCCAGTTGAAATGGTAGAAAAAGTAAAAGCTATATCTGAAGAAATTGGAAAAACTCCAGTTCAAGTAGAAGAAGCTGCAGGATTCGTAGTAAACAGAGTATTGATTCCTATGATCAATGAAGCTGTTGGAATCTATGCTGATGGTGTTGCTTCTGTAGAAGGAATTGACGCTGCTATGAAATTAGGAGCTAATCATCCAATGGGACCTCTAGCTTTAGGAGATTTAATAGGATTAGATGTATGTCTTGCTATTATGGAAGTTCTTCAATCTGAAACTGGTGATTCTAAATACAGACCTCATCCATTATTAAGAAAAATGGTAAGAGGTGGAAAACTTGGTCAAAAAACAGGTAAAGGATTCTACGATTATAGTAAATAATTAAATTATAAATTAAAAAAAGCTGTTGCAAATTAAAAATAGCTCAATTACTAAAAGCTGACTTGAAATTTTTTCATGTCAGCTTTTTCTATTAAAATAAAATTTGAAGATTATAGATTTGCCAGAATCATTAATAAATATCTTATAAAATTTTTTCTATGGAAGAATACTAATTAAATTAAAATATTTTAGAAAAAATGGAAGAAGAGATGAAATAAGTTTGGCTACATTTGCTCAGAAAGATGGTCAATATTATATGATAAATGATTCTAAAATAATATCTTCAGACAGAAAAACTACTTCTGCTGAGGACTTAGATGAACTTATTAGAAAGAATATGGTAGTAGAAGCTACCACTCATGAAGAGTTAGCTAAGAAAATAAATGTTCCAGCAGCTGCACTTATTGCAACTGTAAAAAAATTCAATGAATCTGTTGATAAAAAATCAGATGAATTTGGAAGAGATATATGGGAAAATAAAATAGATAAGGGATCTTTCTATGCAACATTACGTTTCCCTGCATTACATCATACTATGGGCGGAATAAAAATAAATGAAAATGCAGAGGTAATAGGAAAAGAAGGGAAGGCTGTACCAGGATTATTTGCAGCTGGAGAAGTTACTGGTGGAATACATGGTGCTAACAGACTTGGTGGAAATGCCATAGCCGACATTATTGTTTTTGGTAGAATTGCTGGTAAAAATGCTGCTAATGCAAAATAATAACTGAACAAAAACTTAGATTAGAGGCTGATTAATATATCAGTCTCTTTTATAATAGTTTTATAATGAAAATAAAATATTTTTTTTTAGAAATATAAAAAAATACTTTGATTTTTTTTAGAAATATACTATACTTATTTTAAAGAATATTATTATCTATAAATATGTTGCTAAACTAGAAATTTATTAATTTATAGTATGGAGGAATTAGATGGAAAAAGTTTATCAAGGAAAGACTAAAGATGTCTACAAATTAGAAAATGGAAATTTCCTGCTTGAATTTAAAGATGATTGTACAGGGAAAGATGGAGTATTTGATCCAGGTGAAAACTCAGTTGGATTAAAAATAGAAGGAATAGGAAAAGCTAACTTAAAGATGTCAGTTTACTTTTTTGAGATATTAAATAAATCAGGAGTAAAAACTCATTATATTTCTGCTGATGTAGAAAAAGGAACTATGGAGGTAGTACCAGCAAAACCATTTGGAAAAGGTCTTGAAGTGATATGTCGTTTTAAAGCTGTAGGAAGCTTCTATCGTCGTTATAAGGAATATATAGCAGAAGGTGGAGACTTACCTGCTTATGTGGAGACTACATTTAAAAATGATGCTTTAGGAGATCCTCTTGTAACTAAAGATGGATTAGTAGTCCTTAATGTAATGACCCCAGCACAGTATGATTCAATGAAAGAAAAAACACAGCTTATTTCCACAATAGTAAAAGATAGATTAGCTGAAAAAGACCTTGAACTTTATGATATTAAATTTGAATTTGGAATAGATAAAGATGGGGAAGTTATACTCATAGATGAAATAGCTTCTGGAAATATGCGTGTATATAAAGCTGGAAAAATAGTTGATCCTATGGATTTAACAGAAATGGTATTTGCATAGAATTTTATATAATTCAAATAAATATTATGAGAATAAAGAAATCAACTTAAGTAATTAGAAAGAGAACCTATAATATATTTTTTATTTTAACGGATTTATTCCAAAAAATTAAAAATCTACTTTTATTTTTTAAGAGAATATGATAGAATAATGATGGTCCATTGTACAAGAAGAAGTGTCTCTTTTGTAGCTTAACTTAAACAAATTAAAATTACTTCTTGTCATCACTAGGTTGACATTTTGTTTAATTTATGATATCATCTTATGGAAAAATATAATTTTTAAAATTTCTAGGAGGTTTTTAATTTGGCACATTCAAGATCAGCTAAAAAGAGAATATTAGTAGCAGAGAGAAACAGAGAAAGAAATCAAGCAGTAAAATCTAGAGTTAAAACTATGACTAAAAAAGTTTTAACAACTGTAGATACTAAAGATTTAGAAGCTTCAAAAACAGCTTTATCAGTAGCTTATAAAGAGTTAGATAAAGCAGTAAGCAAAGGAATCATGAAGAAAAATACAGCATCTAGAAAGAAAGCAAGATTAGCTGCTAAAGTAAACGCACTATAGGTTTTAGTATGTTTGAGGGTATCCAGATGTGGATATCCTTTTTTCTTTAAAAAATATTCAGAAGGAGCAAAGAATGATAAAATTAATAGTATTAGATGTAGATGGAACATTAACTGATGGCAAGCTCTATATGGATGATAAGGATAATAGTTTAAAGGCATTCGATGTAAAAGATGGATTTGCAATAGCTCAATGGATAAAACATGGAGGGATTACTGCCATTATCACTGGAAAGACTTCCATAATAGTTAAGCGAAGAACAGAAGAATTAGGAATACAGGAATTAGTACAAGGAGCTGGAAATAAAGTAGCTGAATTAAAAAAAATATTAGATAAATATAAAATATTGCCTGAAGAAACTGCTTATATGGGTGATGATATAAATGACTTAGGAGTGATGTCTATTGTGGGAATATCAGCAGCTCCTAAAAATGCAGTAAAAGAAGTTTTGGATAGAGTAAATTTTGTTTCTTCAAAAAATGGCGGAGATGGAGCTGTGAGAGAATTTTTTGAAAAAATAATGAAAGAAAATAATATTTGGGAAAAAATAATAGAAAAATATCTTAATGAAGGAAAATAAAAAAGATTAATATAAATAAAAACAGAACTCAATGTGGAGTTCTGTTTTTTAATATCTTTAAGTTTATTTTTAAGCTGTTATAACATCCAAGTGCGAGAATTTTTCACAAAGTTCTTTGTAGTTTTGTTTTAAGTATTTGAATTCTTCTTTTAGCTCCTTAGAGGCATTTTCAACTGATATAAGGCTTTTTACATCTTTACCACATTCTTTTACTATATTAGAAAAAAGAACATAAAGAAAAGCTAATGTGGTAGCTTTTATACCATTGAAGTCTATAACAACACTATCTCCTTTTTTTATTTTCCTAGCAACCATAGAACATAATTGTAGAGCTTTCTTAGGAGATACAAGGACAGAAGTTTCAAAAATTTTGCTTAATACAAGATTCATGATAGAACCCTCCTTTGTTATTATTATAATAAATCCTTCCTCACTTATATTATATATAGAAATTATAAAAAAGTCAAACTAAAAAAATTCACATTTTACTACAAAATAGTACGTTTGTTTTAATCTGGGTAAACAGCTCTTCCCTTTAATTTACCATCTGGATGATAATATTTCCAGGTACTAGTAGGAACACCATTTTTAAAATATCCTCTTACTTGAAGATTACCATTTTCATGATAAAGAAAATAGTCTCCATTATCACTTCCATTAACATAAGAAGTCTGCATAACTTTTAAACCATTTTCTTGATAGATAACATATTTTCCATTTAATTTTCCGTTTTTCCAATTTTCTATGGATTTAAGGGCGCCATTTGGAAAAAAAGTTACCCATTTACCATCAGGTTTACCATCAGTGTAGTAGTTTCTATCTTTTTTATCTACTACTTTTCCTGTAAAAGGAGTATCTTCGTTAAAATAATATGTAACACCATTCTCTTCTCTCATTCTTGAAGCATCTGCTGTATTAGGAGCGGACAAGCTAATTAAAGATATTGCTAAAAATATTGATAAAATTAAAATTTTCTTCATTTTCAATCACCTACTATTTTATTTTACCGTGTTTTAAAAAAAAATCAATAGATATTTACATTGAAATAAAAAAAATAAAGTGATAAACTAAAAGAAAGAGGATTAATTTAATGAAATGGAGGTATAAAAATGAGTTTAAACATAATAGAAAAAATAGAGAAAATATATTCTAAGACAGTTTCTCTTGTCAGCGAAGATAAAGTTAGATTTTGTGAATATATTTCTGATAAAAATAAAATATTTATAGAAAAAATGATGGAAAAAAATTCTTTCACAGGAAAAAAAGGGGAAAAATTAGAAGTTTCATTTTTAGAAGGGGAATCTTTAATAACGATATTATTTTTAGGAACAGGAAAAAAAGAAAATATAAATAGGGATATTATGAGAGAAGTAATATATAAAGGTTTGAAAGATATAACTGGAGATATCCTTATAGGAAGTGAAGATGAGGATTTAATAGATATAGAAATAATTGGGGAAGTAGCAGAACATATAGATTATAAATTTGATAAATATATGAGTGAAAAAAAGGATAAAAAATTAAACATACATTACTTTAAGGAAAAAAATGATATTACTGTTATTGAAAGTAAAGAATTAGGAAAGATAATGAATATAGTAAGGGATTTAATAAATGAACCTGCTTGTGTAATAACTCCAGAAAAACTGGCAGAAGAAACAGAGAAATTAGGAAGAGAATTTGGATTTGAAGTAGAAATACTAGAGGAAAAGGAAGCAGAAAAGTTGGAAATGAAAGCATTTTTTGCAGTAGGAAAAGCTTCTGTTAACAGACCAAAAGTTATAGTGATGAGATACAAAGGAGATATTGAAAGTGAAGAAAGAATAGGTTTAGTAGGAAAAGGGCTTACTTATGATACAGGAGGACTTTCTTTAAAACCTACATCAAGTATGTTGGATATGAAATCAGACATGGGTGGTGCAGCTACTGTAATAGGGACTATGTGTGCTCTTGGTAAAATGAAAATCAAAAAAAATGTTACAGCAGTGGTTGCTGCTTGTGAAAACGCAATAGGATCAAATGCATACAGACCTGGTGATATAATAGGAAGTATGAATGGTAAAACTATAGAAATAACAAATACAGATGCAGAAGGACGGCTTACTTTAGCTGATGCTTTAACATACATAATAAGAAAAGAAAATATAGATGAAATAATAGATGTGGCTACTTTAACTGGAGCAATAATGGTAGCTTTAGGGGATAATGTAACTGGAGTATTTTCAAATTCAGATGAAAATTACAAAAAATTAGAAGCTGCTGGTAAATATTGGGGAGAAAAATATTGGCAGATGCCAATTTTTGAAGAATATAGAGATATAATAAAGTCAGATGTAGCAGACCTAAAAAATAGCGCTGGAAGATTAGCTGGATCTATCACAGCAGCTAAATTTTTAGAGGAATTTGTAGAAGAAAAAACTTGGATGCACTTAGATATAGCTGGAACAGCATTTAGTGAAAAAAATGGAAAGTATTTTAAAAAAGGTGCAACTGGACAAGTAGTCAGAACTTTATATTCATATATAAAAGGATAAAAAAGTATTTACCAATAAAAGATAAATGTGATATAATAAGAAAAATATCTAATATAAAATAAAATATATAATATATTGTGGGAACTTTGGAGGAAAGAATGGAGAATAGTTATTCATTGCAGCTTATGATTGTCATTACACTAATGATGGTTTATAAGATTTCATTTATGGTTTAAAAAGTTAAAGGAAGAGACAAGAAGGAAAAATCCTGTTTTGTATCTTCCTTTTTCTTTTATTTGTTTAATAGTTTTAAACTAATAAAATTGAAGTAAAAAATGTACATTATATTAATCTGTATGGAATAGATGAAACCTTTTCTCCAGAATGGTAAATAACATTTCTCAATGAAGAAATTATCTGTTCCTTTAAAACTTTTTTAAAATTAGGAGGATAATAACCTATTTTAGCTTTTTTTAAAGCTTCTTTTTGAACAGCATTTGGAGAAACAAGAGGATAGAAACCAATTATAAAGCAACTCAGTATTTCCCAAAATTTTCTTATTTGAACATCTTCCAAACTTGGAAATGTTCTTTTTATAATTTTTATGAATCTAATTTGACAAGAGTTAAATTCTTCTTTAAATTCTATAAGCTTTTCTTCAGAAGCATTTTTTTCAAGATTAGTATATAAAATTGAAAACAGTTTTAAAAACCTCTCTTGCCTCTCTATTTCTTTGGCTAATATTTCAGAAAATTCATCAGTTTTTTTTGAAAAATCTCTATTCAATTTTATTTTCAGCTCAATTAATAATTTGTTAAATTCGTCTATTATAATTAACAAGTATATTTCTTCTTTAGAAGAAATATATTTATAAAGATTTCCTCTTGTGAAATTGGTTCCTTTAGCAATGTCTGCTAAAGTAATTTCATAAAAATCATGAGTATCAAATAGCTTGATAGCAGCATCTTTTATTTCTTGAATTCTAATTTTTCTTTGTTCCTCTGTCTTTACTCTTTCAAAATCCATTTTGCACTCCTTAAAGTATTTTAAATTTCATTATAATTATAACATATATTTTATATTTTAAAAAATATGTTTGTTATCAATACGAACAGTATATTTTTTATATAATATAAATGTTAAAAAATCATGTTTATCCTTGAAATAAAGAAAAATCTGTGTTATTATAAAACAACTAAGTAACACTGTGTTACTTACAAAAGGGAAGGAAAGGAGATTTTTAATTATGAAAGACTTGTGGAATGGGAGATTTGATAGTGATGAAGATATTGATTTGAGAATTTGGCAGATTGTAAAATCTTTTGAAAATATAGAAGAAGGATTTGGAGTTTGCTTTATAGGATATGATACAGATGATGGAATAAGGAGAAATCAAGGAAGAATAGGTGCTGAAAAAGGACCTAATGCAATAAGAAAGGCTATACAGTCATTTCCCATAATTGAAAATTTAAAAATTTATGATTATCAAAATTTAAAAAATAAAATTTTAGAAGAGGCGCAAAAAGAATATTCAACAAAAATTTATAATGTTATAAAAAAAGAAATTTTTCCCGTAGGATTAGGTGGGGGACATGATATAGTTTTTGCTTCTTACAATGGAATTAGAAAAGCTTATCCAGATAAAAAAATAGGGATTGTAAATTTTGATACTCATTTAGATATGCGACCTTATGAAAATGGAGCTAGTTCAGGTACTTCATTTAAGCAGATATTAGATATTGATGAAAATGTGAAATATTCAATAGTTGGTTTTAAAAAACAAGGAAATACAAAGAGACTGATTGATACAGCTAAAAATTATAATGTATTAATTTTAGATGAAGAAAATGATGAAAAATTTATAAATGATGAATTAAAAAAATACCTTGCTGATACAGATATTGTTTATGTAACTTTTTGTATGGATGTCTTTAATGCTTCTGATGCACTAGGGGTTTCAGCTCCAACAATAATGGGACTTGAACCTAAAAAAGGAAAAAGAATTTTGAGAGAAATTATGGAGAGTGGAAAGGTTGTATGTGTAGATTTTGCAGAAGTAAATCCAGAATATGATATAGATAACAGAACAGCAAAACTTGCAGGAAGTCTTATATATGATGTTATGAATAATTTAAAAAAATGATAAAATATAAAGAATCTGTTAATTTAAAATGAAAACTAGCTCTGAAAAGTTGAAAAGGTATAAAAAGTGCTTTTAGAAAATTTCTATCCTAAAAAAGAGTATCACAA
>NZ_JAWDXO010000042.1 GCF_032477075.1 Fusobacterium sp.
GTCAATTAGCATTATTAAATACATATAAAAATGGACAAAAAGATGGTCCTCATAGAGGTTATTATGAAAATGGGAATTTACAAACAGAAGCAACATATAAAAATGGAAAATATGATGGGACTACAAAAATTTATTATGAAAATGGTCAATTATGGAGTGAATCAAAATACAAGAATGGTGAAAAAATAGCTCCAACAAAATGGTATGATGAGAATGGAAATCCTAAATCTTCTTTATAAGAAATTAGATGAAAATCTTCAATATAATTAAATAAAAATCAATAGTTATTTTACCCCTCAGGTTATTCAGTTGAGGGGTTTTTTATTTGTCAAAAGGAAGGAGGAAATAAAAAATGACAGAAACATATTTCAAAACATTAACAGAAGTAGATATGTTTAATTTTAATGGAGTTGTAATTAATGTTACAAAAGGAACAGTTTTAACAAATATTATTGAAGATATATCACTCTCTTACTCTAATAACAGTAAAAGTATTAAATCACTTACAGCTTCTTTTTCAATAGATGATACATCTCTTATTACTACTGGAGATATTATTGAGATAAAAGCAGTTCATAAACTAAAAGAAATAGTAATATTAAAAGGAAAAGCTGAATTACAAGAAAGAAAACTTAATAACAGCTTAATTCATAATCTGCAGGTAATTGTCTATGATGAAATAAAAGATTTATTTTCAAAAACTGTATCAAAAGATACTTTTGCTTTTGACAACTGGGTATATTATAAAAATAATGAAAATAATTCCTTATTATTTAATATCATAAAAGAACTTGGAATAACTGCAGATAATGTTATATTTGAAGATATAAGAGATAGTCAGACAAGGCTGATCAAGATACCTTTTATGGTATTTACAAAAGGAAATAAATGGATAGATGAACTGGAAACAGTAATAGATTGTATAAAAGGAAGAATGTACATAGATAATAACAATAAAGTAGTTATTAAAGGGGGGCTTTATAATCCAGAAGAAAATATAATCTGCCACTTTAATCAAACAAATATCTTAAATAGTGTAACTCAAAAATATTCTTATGCAAAATACAATGGAATAAGAAAGACTTTTGATAGCTACAGCTATTTGGAAAATCAACCTTGTTTCAATCTAGCTCAGAAAATTGAAGTAGAAGCAGGAACAACACCAGAAAATCAAAATAAAATAATGTCTATTAAATATATAACAGATGTTATTACTCAATATAATCTTACAAAAGCTACAGGATATTATTTTAATGAACTATCTGAAAAAATAGATATTAACTTAATAGAGGGGACTCATTATGATTTTGTATCTTTTATAAATAGTGGAGCACAGGTTAAATTTTATAATCCATATGCCTCTAAATTATATATAGAAAACTTTGAGATAAAAGGAGTACCAGTTGTAAAATATGAAGATAATGAGAGCATTGTCAAAAATACAGATGTTGAAACAGAAGAACAGGAGAATTTTCCAACTGTAAATAAAAATAAATATATTCAGGAAATGCAGTTTGCAACAGAAATTGCAGAGTATGAATATAGAGAAGAATGTCTTGATGGAATAGAATTATCTTTTAAAAGCTTTTTTTGTCCTTTTGTGATGATAGGAGATCTAATTGAAGTTGTGATTGATGATATAAGTACTCCTGCAAGAGTAACAAATATAAGTCATACTATTTCAAAGACAAAAGGATTTAGCAGTGAAATTACAGCAGTTAAAATTGATACTTCAGTTCAGATATTTAAATATAATACTGTAGAAAGTTTAAAATCAAATGGAGAATATATTGAGACTATAAATAATTTACAAGATCAGATTGAAAATATAGAAGCTCCTCCAATAGATGAAGAACTATTAAATAAACTGAATGCAAAAGGATTTATTCAGGAAGCAGAACCAACAGCAGCAGAAGAAGGTGATGTTTGGTATCAACCAAGTAGTAAAATCTTTAAAGTATGGAAAAATGGAACATGGCAGACAGCTATGGAAGATGATATTATGCCAGCTTTAAAATCTTCAATAATGGCACAGGCAGGGGTATTCAGAATAGGAAGCAATGACACAGAAGCAGGTATATTTTTCCAATTTGATGAAGATACAAGCAATCCAGTATTTGGAAGAACTGACCCAACAAATATTGCAAGAATAGTTATAAATAAAGATGCAGGAGTAATAATTCAAAATGCAAATAATAAGCTTGCTTTTAATGTAAAAAACCCATTGAAGCCAGCAGAAATTACAAGTCAGTTATTAATGGGAGTAACTGATCCAGAAGATACAAAACATCAAGGTACACTTTTCCAAGTAGGGGAAGAAAATACAGGGACATATATTAAACTTGAAAATAATAAAGTTAAAACTTATATAAACAATAATCTTCTTGATAATCAACTAGAAAGAATGAATACTGGAAAATTAACTTTAACAGCAGATACAACAATAAATGGGGTATTAAAAGTATTCAATAATGACAAAGGAATAATCAGCTATAATGGGACAAATGAAGCAAACAGCACACAAAGAATTGTAATACAGGGAGGGCAGATATTATTCCAAGAAAAAGGTTGAATAGGTCTCTGGTACACAGTAAATGTACTGAAAAAATATATATTTATAGAGAATATAAATATAAGGCAGATCCAAAACCAAGTAAGAGTAGTAAGATTTACCAGTCCTTACCATATAAATGATAATAGATGGCAGACAACTAAAATAGAAGCATTGGTAAGTATAGTTGATGGGTGGACTGATAAATCAAATCTTGAAGGGGCAGAACTTGAAATACCTATGACATTAAAATTAAGAGGTGATGGATATGTTGAGATATCTACAAGTAATACAAGTTTATCGCCAAATACAATAATAAATATAATGCTTTTTGAAGGAGATATAAGAGAAAGTTAGTATTTTCCAATTTTATTAAAAATGGAAAAATTTGAAAGGAGAAATAGAAATGGCATTTGCTGATTGGACTACTATTACAGATTATAATCAAGCTCTATACAAAACAAGAGCAAGTGAAAATTTTGAATTTATAATATCAGATAGTTTTAAAAATCCAGTATTTATGGTTTTTTGGAATGGGATTAAATATAATGGAACTATTACAGGCCTTTCTCCTGTTGTTTCTAAAGTGTCTGGAACAAGATATAAAGTAGAACCATATATAAGAACACCATCACAATTAGGGCGGACAGTAACAACAGATACTGTTTCAGGTGGAGGAACTTACCAATATATAGTTGGAAATATTCCAGCTACTAGGAGAATAAGCTTTGCAGGTTATTTATATCCTACAGGAGTTGTAGGGGCTATGAATGGAACTGTAGATATAGAAGTGTTAAATCCGCAGGACAGTTCAGTTATACAGAAATTTGAAAAAATAAATATGGCAGGAACTTCATATATGGGTAGTTACTGGTGGTTTTATGCAGTGCCACAACAATATTATAATAATGGAGTTGCTTTAAGATATACATTAACTCATACAAGGGATTTATCATGTAAGGATATTTTTATGATAGCAATAGACAATGATTTATTCTGGAAAGATAACGGGTCAGGAGGACTTGTTTCTGATGGATATAATAAAGCTCTTGTAGCAGACGCAGAATTGACAATTCTTGTCCTAGAAAAAGGAGAAAGGGAGTTGACATAATGGCAGAATGGAAAACGAAAAGCAGAATAAAAAAGACGCAAATGGTAAGAATAACTGGAAATAGTGAAATAGATATACAACAGCTTTTTATAGGAACAGGAGTTGAAAAAGCACAAGTATTCACTTTAAATGATGGGATAATTCTTGGGTCGACTTCATGTGATTATGATACTGGGTGGAGTTATGAAGGAGTAAAAGCAAAAATAACAAGCAAAGTAAAAACATGGAGTACAACCCCTGCTCTTTTCTTTGCAGATATAGAAAATAAAAGAGAACACCCTTTATATGCAGATGGAAAATTTACTACAATAACAATTCCAAGTGGATATAGTCTTTATACTATAGAAGTAGCGGGAAAAGGAATATTTACAGTATATGAAAATGAAGAGCCAGTGACATTTCAAATGGCAGATAACGAGACAATAACACCAGCTAAAGTATATAGAATATGCTACAAGCAAAAGGCAGAAACTGTAAATATAAGAGTATCAGGAGTAAATATATCATGGGCTTATATGTCATCATGCTACTACTTTGAAAGAACAGAAAGAAATGTAAAAAATACAGTAGTAGTGACAGAAGGAATATACGGCAATTCTAATATGGGGAATGGGCTTACAATACCAGCAACACCAGGAGAAAAGCCAGGTCCTTCAATTTATCCAGTTATTGGAAAATTGGGAATGAATGGAAATATATTTAATTTTTATTCTATGACTAAAGTTACAGATAATACAAATGTAGAAAATATAGAAGATTTTGATCTTAGCCTTATGCAAGGATTAACACACCTATCATATCCATATGTAACTGCATTAAAAGGACCTATATTTATGAATGGAAGAGGAATAAAATATATTCAGCTTGGCAGCAATAAAAATCCAGTTATATGGAGTGAAGGTTCAGGGTGGGTTACAGATCCAACTCTTTATATTGATGAAGACAATTATAATACAGTTATTTTAACTATATATACAGAAGGAGGATTGGCATTCCCCATAAAAAAATATCCTTCTACTGCAAATATTGTACTTAATTTTGAGGAGGCATAAAATGGGAAGAATTGTTTTAAGTGGAGTAGAGTTTAAATTCGAGAAAGTAAATGATGAATTAGGAGAAACAGGAGTATTAAAACAAAATATTTTTCTTAATAATAATGGACTTACAGAAGTTGAAATGGATACTATAACAATTATAGAAAATGGAGCTTTTAAAAATTGTTCCAATTTAACAAAAGCTTTATTTCCCAAAATTATGATACTAGGAGAAGAAGCATTTTATTATTGTAGCAGTTTAACAAATATAACCTTAAATAATTCTTTGACAGAAATAAAAAATAAGTCATTTCAAAGATGTGGCAGTTTAGGAAGTATTAATTTACCAAGCAATTTAGAAAAAATAGGAGATTTTGCTTTTGAATATGACACAAAACTAATAATTGGCAACACTTTAAATAATTTAAAAGAAATAGGGATAGCTGCTTTTCAAAATTGCACAAGTTTAAATATAAATTTTGGAGTAGAAAAAATAACTAAAATAGGAGAATATGCTTTTTATGGATGTGTAAATTTACAATTATCTATATTTCCACCTAATTTAAAAACACTTGAACAAGGGCAATTTTACGGTTGTGTTCTTTGTACTTTTAATTTTCTACCTAATAAATTTACAGAATTACCAAGACAAATATTTTATGGAACAGGGGTTACTTTTAAAAATTTACCATTTATAAAAAGACTTGGAGATAATTGTCTTGGTAATTGCAAAAATTTAACAACATTAACTTTAGGAAGTAAGGGGAATCCTGTTGAATATATTACTCCTTATAATTTAACAGGGGTAGTTACTTTTGGCAGCCTTTATAATTGTACTAATTTAACAAAATTAACAATATATACAACAGGCGGACAGGCACTTGCAGGGGCTCCATGGGGGGCAACAAATGCAGCAATAACTTATTTACCAGCATAAAAGGAGGGAAATTTATGAAGAATTTAGGAATAATAGAAGAATTAAAGGATATCTCAACATTAACAGTAATTAAAGATCTTATAAAAGAGAGTAATCCATTAACTTTAGTTTATGAAAATGAAACCTCTGGATATGTAAAATTTGATAATGGACTAATTATTCAATGGGGGCAAAGAGAAATTACTCCTTCAACAACAATATTTATGCAAGATATATCATATCCTATATCTTTTACAAAATATTCATTACCATTTATAAGTAGATCTTATGGTTATTCATCACCAAGTCAGAGGATGTTTTGTGCCTCATCTTTAACCACATCTACTTTTAGAATTATAATTGAATCAACTGTGCAAACAGTTCTTAATCAAAAAGATACATATTTCTGGTTTGCAATAGGAGTGTAAAATAATAAAATTGTATTCATATATAGATTAATAGCTTATTTAATAAATAAGAGGAGAATAAAAAATGAAAAATTTAGGAAAAATTGAAAATAAAAAAGATATAGCTACATTAAGTAATATAATTGAAATTCCATATGGTGGAATAATAACAGTTCCAAAACATGTATCTATACCAGATGGATATATTGAATGGGGAACAACTTTAAAAGCAGAAGACTATCCACATTTAGTAGATATTTTTGGAACTACCAATATAATATTAAAACCTGTTGAAATATCTATGACAAGTAATAATAGCAGTAGTGAGTTATATATAGAAACTACAAATGATGAAACAGGGTATAATTGTGATGAAACATTTAATAATTTATGGAAAATGTTTGATAAAGATAAGGAAAATGGTTATTTTGCAGGTGATGGAGTTAGTACTACATATGAACCTCAGTATGGAAGAAGGCCATGGTTTTTACTAAAAGGAACAGCTGTATCAGCATTATATGATATTCGTGATAAAATATCAATGATTAAAGCTACTTATAAGTGGAGACAGAACAACATAGCAGAGTATAATTCACAATCATTCTGGATGAATTTTAATTTAAATGGGATGTCTGGAAATTCTTTTAATCCAAGTTTTCAATTAATACCAGGAGAAGAATATGAAGGAAGTTTTACTACAAATATCTTTATTGAACAATTAAATAACCAACCAGAAGAAAATAAATATATTCAGGTATCAAGTTGGGCATCAGATGCCAAATTATTGGAAATATTTGATATACAATTAGAATTACCAGTTGTTTCTAATGACTCATATATTGATATTCCTTTAGATTGGTCACCAAACCAATCTATGATACAAAACTTACAAAGTAAATCAGTGAAATATCTTATGTATGTAGGAAATTCTATAAAATAGCAAAGAAAGAAAAATGGAGGTTAAAAGTGGGTGAATTAATTGAGTATTTAGTAAGTTATGGAGCTTTAGGATTTATAACTGCATATTTTTTATGCAATGATTATAAAGACAGAGAAACTTACAGACAATTTATGTCAGAATTAATGAATAAAGTAAATGAACATGAAAGAAGAATTACAGCTTTGGAAGATGAGAAAAAATAAATAATAGTGTTAGTATAATTTATAATACTAACACTATTTTCATGAAATAGTAGCTATAATATTATTATGACAAATATCAAAAGCTTTAGATGTAAGTATTTATAAAAATTATATTTACTTTACTTATAAATTTTATACTTAAATAAATAAAAAATACTCTTAATTTTATAGAGTATTTTTTTATTTACTATATCGAGTATTATTTAAGTGAAAACGATAATGTTCTGAATTTATAAACTGTTTTCCAATGTGAATAAGTTTCTTTTTGTCATCATACATCTGGGTATAAAGAAAGAAAAGAGGCTCTCCATTTGACAGCTGCATTAAAGGAGCAATATCACTTCCAGCACAAACTATGTCTATATATGAATTATTTGAAGAATCAACCTTTATACCATATTTATCTTTTAAAAGAGAATAAAGTGAAGTAGTTAAAGGTTCAGAAATCAGAAAATCAAACTTTGGATATGGAAAATAGTTATTTTCACACATTATAGGAAAACCATCTGCAAATCGTATACGTTGTATAAATAAGATCTTTTCACTTTTTTTCAATCCCATTTCTTTTATTTGTTCTTCTGTAGGTATAAGAATTTCCTTTTTGGTAACAATACTTGAAGGGATCATTCCATTTATTTCACAAGACTCAGTAAAACTTAGTAGATTATCAATTTTTCTCTGTATTTTATTTTGCTGTACAAAAGTACCCTTACCTTGTTTTTTCAATAAAAGACCTTCCCTAACTAATTCTTCAATAGCCTTTCTTATTGTGATTCTACTGACTTTATAGATTTCGCTCAATTCAGTTTCTGTGGGTATTTTTTCCCCATGTCCAAGAGTTCCATTTTTTATAGAGTTTTTTAATTCTTCTTTGAGCTGTTTATATAAAGGTATTTTTGTATTTGAAATTAATGTTGCTGTCATATTAAATCTCCTTAAATTACTGAATATATGATACTTATTTTATTATACTATGTAATTTAATAAACAACAAGAAAATTCATTATAGAATGTTATATATCAAATAAAAAAACACTATTGTTTATAACGTTATATTATGATATAGTTGTATTATAAAATTTAATTGAAAAAGGAGCAAAAATGAATTCAAAGGAAATCATAAAAAAAATATTAGATGAAAAAAAGTGTATTAAAAATATATATTTTATAGCATGTGGAGGTTCTCTAGTTGATCTTTATCCAGGATTTTATTTTATACAGGCTGAATCCTCTTCAATATATTCAGCATGGTATACTGCTAAAGAATTTGCTGTAACTCCACCAAAAACTTTAGGAAAAAATAGCTTGGTGATAGCAGTATCACATGGGGGAAATACAAAGGAAACTATTGAAGCAGCAAGAATTGGTAAAAATGCTGGAGCATCAGTTATTACTTTAACTCACAATAAAGATTCTATTTGTGGTGGAAATGAATTTATATCATGGGTATATGACTGGTCTTTTGATGTAGATGAGAAAGATAAACCCCAAGGAATAGTTCTTTCACTGTTAAATGAGCTTTTATATAGGCAGGAGGAAGATTATAAGCTGTATGAAATTATTTCTGATGGATTAGAAAATATAGATTCAATAGTTAAAAATGCAGTTAAGAAAGTTAAAAATTCTTCTTGGCTTTTTGCAGAAAAATATTGGAATGAACCATTTCTTTATATTATGGCTTCAGGAGCTTCATATTCTCAAGGGTATGGTTTTGCTATATGCTCATTGCAAGAGATGCAGTGGATGGATTGCTGCTATCTTCATTCAGGAGAATATTTTCATGGACCATTTGAAGTAACAGATGAAGATCATCTTTATATTCTTTTAATGAGTAAAGGGAAAAGCAGAGTAATGGATGAGAGAGCACTTAAGTTTTTAGAAAAATATGGGAAGAAGTATGAGGTTATAGATGCAGAACAATTAGGAATTGGAAAAATAGATGATACATGTGTTGAATATTTTAATCCAATATTATTTTATGCTATGTCAGTAGTATATCGTACAGCTCTCCAAAATAAACGTAGTCACCCTCTAGATATGAGACGTTATATGGGAGTTGTAGAATATTAAAATTGAGAGGTGAATCTATGGAAAAATATTCAATAAATGTATTGGGATTTGGAGATAATGTAGTTGATAAATATGAACACATGAAAATAATGTATCCTGGAGGAAATTGTGTAAATTTTGCTGTATATTCAAAAAATTTTGGAGTAAAAAAATCAGCATATATGGGCTATTTTGGAAATGATAATGAAGCTGAACATGTAATAGATAGTCTAGAAAAAATAGGAATAGAAACAATAAAATGTGAACAACTAGAAGGAGAAAATGGATGTGCAAAGGTAACTCTGCTTAATGGAGAACGTATATTTTTGGGATCAAATGAAGGTGGAATAAGGGGAAAAATTCCATTTGTTTTAGATAGATTTGATTTAGAATATGTAAAAAAATTTGATTTAGTTCACAGTGGAAATTATTCTTTTACAGAAAATGAACTTTATAAAATTAAAGAAACAGGGGTATATGTTTCTTTTGATTTTTCAGATGATTCTACAGAAGATTATTTGAAAAAAGTAGCTAAAAATATAGATTTTGCTTTTTGCTCCTTTGATGGAACAGAAGAAGAAACTAAAGAATATTTAAAAAAAATAGTAAATTATGGGGCTGAAACTGCATGTGCTTCAAGGGGAGCACAGGGTTGTATTTTATATGATGGGGGAGATTATTATATACAGAAGGCAGTATCCATGGAAAAAGTTGTAGATACAATGGGAGCAGGGGATTCTCTTATTGCCTCTTATTTGGCAAGTTATTTGTCTTCAATAAAAAAAGGAATAGATAAAAAAGAAGCTATAAAAATAAGTCTGATGAAAGCATCAGAGTTTGCAGCTGAGGTTTGTGCTATTGATGGTGCATTTGGTTATGGAAAAAAATATGAATAAATAAAGTTTAATTAAAATAAAGGGGGATTTACCATGAAAAAAATAATACTAGTTTTAACTTTATTACTTTCTGCTTTATCTTTTTCAGCTGAAAAATTATATGTAGGAACAAATGCAGAATTTAAACCTTATGAATATCTAGAAGATGGGAAAATGGTAGGGTTTGATATTGAACTTATGGAAAAAATAGGAGAAGAATTAGGTTATGAAATAAGTTGGATTAACATGTCTTTTGACGGATTGCTGCCAGCACTTCAATTGGGAAAAGTAGATGCTGTAATTGCTGGACTTACTCAAACTCCAGAAAGACAAAAAGCAGTAGATTTTTCTATTCCTTATATGTTTATTTTTTCTTCTAAGCATATTATCATAATAAATGAAAAAAGTGATATAAAAACTAAAGAGGAATTAAAAGGTAAAAGTATTGGAATACAATTAGGAGCTATACAAGAACAATTTGTTAATGAGTTAGAAGGAAAAACAAAAGTATATGATTCATGGACAGGAGCATTGATGGATCTTAAAGCTGGAAAGATAGATTCAGTTATAATAGATGAATTAACATCAAAGGCTTATTTAAAAAATTTGACAGGAATTAAACAAATAGATACTTTAGTTGATGAACAGCCTGCTGCTTCTATTGCATTTAGAAAAAATGAAAAAGAACTAGTAGAAAAAGTAAATAAAAAAATAATTGAGTTAAGAGATAATGGAGAATATTTAAAAATATTGGAAAAATATTTTCCAGCAAATGTTGAAGAATTTAAAAATGCTTATGAGAAAAAATAAATAAAAATAAAAAGTCCATACTGAGCAATTAAACTCAGTATGGACTTTTTTGTTATTTAGCCAATTTTACAGCATTTTTTATAGCTGTGCCTATACCTCTTGCAGAACTAGTAGCTCCTGCAACAGAATCAATTTTATCAGTATTTTGAGTATAAATAACATCAGCAGATATTTTTTCAATAGCAGAATTAAATATTATTTCAGTATCCTTATATTCAATAGCTTTAATTTTAATAATTTTAGTATCTTCAACAGTAACTTCTATTTTTATATTTCCTTTGTATCCCTTTCCTTCTCCTGAATATTTTCCATCTTTATATTTAATATTTTTTATAGTTCTACTATCTTTGAAAGAAGTAATATTATTAATAATAGTTTTATCCATAGGATTAGTTATTGATTTAGCAGCAGATATACCAGCTCTTCTGCCAAAAACGAATGCTTGTAAAAGTCCATTGCCAGACATATAGTTAGGTCCACCAGCACCAGAAAAACCTTCAGTTACACCACCAGCAGCATAAAGATTTGGAATTTTATCTCCATTTTCTTTTTTTACTTCTCCATCAAGAGTTATGACAAGTCCACCTTGTGTATGTCTTAAATCTCCAGTTATTTCAATAGCATAATAAGGACCATGGAAATTTTTTGGAAGTTTAGTTCTGTTGAAGACATCTTCTCCTTTTTCTATTCCTTTGTTATACGTTTTAATAGTTTTTTCAAGTTCTTTTTCATCCACTTTCATAGTCTTAGCAATTTCAGCTATATTTTTACCTTCAAGAACTATTCCAGCAGAAGTGTAATTTTTAAAGTTACTAGTTTTTTCAGCATTTTCTTTATTAAACAGTATGTATGCAGCAGCATCTTTTTGATTTACAACATGAGGAGTAAGCTCAGAATATCCCATTATCTCATTAGTAAATCTTTTTCCATCTTTATTGATAAGAATACCACCTCTGGAAAGAATAGAAAGATCCATGCTGTTCTTAGTTTGAAGATTAAAAACTGCATGTCCTTGATAGGCATGCATATTTTTTAATTCTGCTCCTAGTTTCTCGCCCCATATAATTCCTTCTCCAGTTGCACCAGGAGCTGTTAAAGGATATGCATTAACTATTTCAGGAATATATTTTTTCAGCATTTCTTCATTAGAAGCAAACCCACTAGTTGCTAATATTACTTTAGAAGCATATATTTCAATTTCTTCTCCATTAGATTTTTTAGCCCTGATACCATTGATATTTTCTTTATCTGCTATTAACCCAGTTCCAGCAGTGAAATTAAGAACAGTAATCTTTGGATTTTTTTTCACTGCTTCTATAATTTTAGCAGTCATCCCAGCTCCAGATCCTTCAGCTATATGCATTCTGTAATTTGATTGTCCGTAATACAAAGCATTTGTGATAAGATTAAATTTTACTCCTAAACTTTCTAGCCATTCAATAGTTAATTTAGCTTCAGTTGCAACAGTTTCAACCATATCCTTGTTCTGACTGTAATTTGCAGCTCGGAATATATCCAGTTTGAAATTTTCTATTGAATCATCAATTTTTGCATCTTTTTGTTGTTCAGTTCCTGTAGCAGGAATAATACCTGCTGACATAAGAGTGGCTCCACCTAAGTATCCAGTTTTTTCCAACAAGACTACATTAGCTCCATTTTCAGCTGCAAAAAGAGCAGCAGTCATCCCAGCTCCACCACTTCCTACAATAACTATATCAGTCTTGTATTCAGTATTTACAGCATATAAACTGATTGATAAAAGAGAAGTTATAATAATGGAAAATATTTTTTTCATGTATACCCCCTTTGTTATATATAATGTCATGCTTATTAAAATTATACCTTAGATAATTTTATCTTGCACTTATTTTTATAAAAGAAAATAATTTTAATGTGAAATTAATAAAGTATTATTATGTAAAAGATTAAGAAATTCTATACAAGGTTTATTTTTTTTAAAGACATAAAAAAAGAATATAGAAATATAAATGAATAAGATGATACAATATGATTGTAAAAAATAAAAATGGGGGAAGACACATGAGTGAAAAAGGAAAAAATTTTTTTATAGCATTTGTTGTAATATTTATTATATCAGGAATATTAGTTGGAGGGGTATATTTTGCTCAGAAAAAAATCAAAGATTTAGATGTAAAATCAAAGATTGAAGATAATATCAATAAAAGTAAGAAAAATATGGAAATAGCAGCAATTTTATCCAAAACATCTAAAAAACCAGTAACTAAGGTAACTAAAACTACTATCCAAACACCTATTCCAAAAGTAAAAACACTTCCAACAACTGTAAAAAGAGAACAAAAAAATGGAGTGTACAAGGAATACTATACTAATGGAACTATAAAATCAGAGATTTCCTATATTGATGGTAAAAAAGATGGAGAAGAAATAATTTATGATACAAATGGGAGAGTAAAAGAAAAAAGAGAATATAAATATGGAATAAGAGATGGAAAATGGAGTAGGTTTTATACTAATGGATTTTTAAAAGAAGAAATTACATATAGGGAAAATAAGTTAGTTGGAGAATATATATCAAAATATGAAAATGGAAATATTAAAGCAACAGGAATATATGTTAATGGGGTACTTAATGGAAACTATACAACATTCACAGTTAATGGAGATAAAAAAAGTGAAATAAATTTTGTAAATGGTAAAAAAGAAGGAATAGAAAAAATATACTTTGGAAAAAATATTCAATATGAAATTACTTATGAAAATGGAAGAAAAAATGGTACCTATATAAAGTATTATCAAGATGGAAATATAGAAGTTAAAGGAAATTATATAGAAGATAAAAAAGATGGATTATGGCAGGGAATAAGCAGAAAAAGAACTATTGTTTGGGAAGAAAATTTTCAGAGTGGTGTTCTTAATGGAATATATACGAAATATGATAAAAATGGAAATAAAGTAGAGCAGGGAAATTATATAAATGGGGGAATAGATGGAACTGTGGAGATATATTATCCTAGTGGAAAGATATACAGAAAATTGAACTATGTTTCTGGAAGAAAGGAAGGAATGTTCATAACTTATTATGAAGATGGAAAGATATCTGTTGAGGAAACATATTCTAACGATAGATTAGAAGGTGATTATAAAAAATATAATAAAAAAGGTAATATAGAAACATCAGGAATATATAAAGAATCTATGAGAGTTGGAATATGGAATACTTTTGATGAAAAAGGAAAGAACATCTCTATCTATAATTACAATGAAAATGGAAAAATGGATGGAAAACAGATATATTATACACCTACTGATTTTGACAGAAAGGATTATTTTAAGAGGGAGTCAGAATTTAAAAATGGACTTCGTCATGGTACTGTAACTGAATATTATCCAAATGGAAAATTATATAAACAAGGAAATTATCAAATAGATGAGAAAGAAGGAAGATGGGTACAATATTCAGGAGATGTTATTATATCAGAAGAAAATTATAAAACTGGAAAAAGAGATGGAGTACAAAGATTTTTCTATACAAATGGAAAAATATCAGAAGAGTATGTATATGAGAATGGTAAAGAAAAAGAATATAAACATTATAGTCAAGAGGGAAAATTAATAAATCAAGGTAAAAGGTTCTAATGTGAGAATTTATAAAAAGGCTGGATAAAACACCTCTTAAAGATTTTAAATATAGTTTATATCATTAAGTATTGATTTAATTAAAAACATAAAGTATAATAATAGTATTAAAAATTTGTGGAGGTAAAAATGAAAAAAAAGTTTAATATGCCAGATACGTATGTTATTATATTTTTTGTAGTCATTTTGGCTGCAATATTAACACATACAGTTCCAGTAGGAAAATTCCAGATGGAAAAAGTTACTTATATAACTGAAACTGGGGCAGAAAAAACTAGAACGGTTCCTGTGGCAGGAAGTTTTACTTATGAATTAAATGAACAGGGAGAGCCTTTGGTAAAAGGAATAAAATTCTTTGAACCTGGAGGAGAAGTAGGAGTAGCAAACTATGTATTTGAAGGAATTGTAAGTGGAGATAAATGGGGAACAGCAGTAGGGGTAATTGCATTTATTCTTATCACTGGTGGATCTTTTGGAATTATATTAAAAACTAAGGCAGTAGAATCAGGACTTTATGCTTTGATAAAAAAGACTAAAGGGTCAGAGTGGCTGCTTCTTCCAATAGTTTTCTTTGTATTTTCTCTAGGAGGAGCAGTATTTGGAATGGGAGAAGAGGCAATACCTTTTGCTATGGTACTTATTCCAATAGTGATAGGAATGGGATATGATGGAATAACTGGTATACTCATTACTTATGTTTCTACACAAATAGGATTTGGAACATCATGGATGAATCCTTTCAGTGTTGCAATAGCACAAGGAGTAGCAGGAATTCCGGTACTTTCAGCAGCAGGATTCAGAATGGCTATGTGGACATTTTTTACAGCATTTGGAATATTTTATACTGTTAGATATGCAAATAAAGTAAAAGCTAATCCTCAGAGCTCTATTTCATATGAAACAGATAGGTATTATAGAGAAGAATTTAAATTAGAAGAACAAGGAGAAGTTGATTTTAAATTTGGGCATAAATTAGTTTTATTAGTTGTCATTTTGGGAATGGCTTGGATAATATATGGAGTTGTAGTATTTGGATACTATCTTCCTGAAATTGCTACTCAATTCGTAATAATGGGTATTGTAGCTGGAATAATTGGAGTAATTTTCAAACTTAATGATATGACTGTAAATGACATAGCCACTTCATTTAGAAAAGGAGCAGAAGATTTAATTGGAGCTGCTATAGTAGTGGGAATGGCAAAAGGGATAGTTCTTGTATTAGGTGGAACAGAAGCTGGAACACCAAGTGTTCTTAATACAGTTCTTAATTGGGTTGCAAATGGACTTGGAGGATTACCAGCAGCAGCTTCTGCTTGGGTAATGTATATATTTCAATCTGTATTCAATTTCTTTGTTGTATCAGGTTCTGGACAAGCGGCTTTAACAATGCCTATAATGGCTCCATTATCAGATTTGGTTGGAGTTCCTAGACAGGTTGCAGTTCTTGCTTTTCAATTAGGAGATGGATTTACTAATCTTATTGTTCCTACATCGGGAATCTTAATGGCTATATTAGGTATTGCTAAATTAGAATGGGGAATTTGGGCAAAATTTCAAATTAAATTTCAAGGTTGGCTTTTCCTATTTGGATCATTATTCGTTATTGGTGGAGTATTAATGAAGCTTCAATAAAAAATATTTAAATCTTTTTTGATAAAAAATGAAAGAAAACAGCAGAAGAGACTAATTAACCTTAACTGTTGTTCTTTTATTCTATCATTTTTTGAAAAACATCTTTCAAAAATTATAAAATAAAACTTTTTTTTCAAAAAAAACTTGATTTTTTTTAAATTTAGGTTTATACTCAAACCTATAAAAAGGATTTTAAAAAGAGGAGGAAAAACATGTTTGTGATACTAAGCATAATATTTGTCATATATATACTGCTCATATACAGAGAAAAAAATTATATACAGATATTTATGTTAGGAAGAGTTGCAACATTATTCCACAATCCTCTTGTTATAAAAGATAAATTTGTTTCATTTGACTAGATTTTAAATGGAAAATGATAATGTTTTTTATAGTAATTTTGTGAATACTTTGTTAATGTTGATATAAGCAGCCTAACGGGCTGTTTTTTTTATACAGAAATTTTAAATTAAAGAAAAAGAATATATATTTTAAGGGGGAAAACATGAAAGTAAGAGTAGAAAAAGCAGAACATTTAAAGGCAAAACCAGATCAAAATAATCTTGGATTTGGAAAACATTTTACTGATTATATGTTTGTTATGGATTATGATGAAGGACAAGGTTGGCATGATGCAAGGGTAGTCCCATTTGGACCAATTGCTATGAGTCCAGCCTCTATGGTTCTCCATTATGCACAGGAAACATTTGAGGGTTTAAAAGCATATCGAGCACCAGATAATCGTATTCTTTTATTCCGTCCAGAAATGAATGCGAAAAGAATGATAAATTCTAATAGAAGACTTTGTATGGCAGAGATTCCTGAAGAAATGTTTGTTGAAGCAATAGAAACTATTGTGGCTCATGAAAAGGAATGGATACCTCATTTAGAAGGAACATCTTTATATATTCGTCCTTTTATGTTTGCTACTGAAGTCGCTGTGGGAGTGCATCCTGCGATTTCATATAAGTTTATTATTATTCTTTCTCCAGTAGGGAATTATTATCCAGAAGGAGTAAATCCTATAAAAATATATGTAGAAGATGAATATGTTCGTGCAACAAAAGGAGGGACAGGATTTACAAAATGTGGAGGAAATTATGCTTCTAGTATTGTAGCTCAGGAAAAAGCAAGAAAACTTGGATATACTCAGGTGTTGTGGTTAGATGGAGTAGAAAGAAAATATGTAGAAGAAGTTGGAACTATGAATGTAATGTTTAAAGTAAATAATGAAATCTACACTGCTCCTATTGATGGAACAGTTCTTCCAGGAGTAACTCGTGATTCATGCATAACTCTTTTAAAAGAATGGGGATACAAAGTTCATGAAGAACATTTTACTATTGATTTTTTGATGGAAGCAGCAAGAGAAGGAAAATTAGAAGAAGCTTTTGGAACAGGAACAGCAGCTGTTATCTCCCCAGTAGGAGAATTAAATTATAAAGGAGAAATAGCTATAATTAATGATTTTAAAACTGGAGAACTTACTCAAAAACTTTATGATACACTGACAAATATTCAATGGGGAAAAACAGAGGATAAATTCAACTGGGTTTATGAAGTAAAAAGATAAAGAAGGAGCACATTATGACAACAGGGGAATATTTTAATAAAATAGCAGAGCAGTACAATGGAACATTTGATATATATAGAAATAAAGAAATAAATGGAGAAAAATATCTAGCATATGGATATTTCTATTCTCATTCTGAAAAATATGTTTTAGTGAAAGAGGTACAGCTTTGGGAAGCTAAGAGTTATGAACATATTATCTTTATGGACATCTCTGAAATGACTATAAATGATTTTAAAAAAATTGATGAATTAATAAAAGAATATATGGAACCATTTTTAGTGAGGAAAGGGAAAAAATATCCAGAGAAAAATCATATGTATAGTTTTCTAACTGTTGTTGCATTTGCTTCTAAAAGAATTCCAGATGATATAAAAACCAAAATAAGAAAATATAGATTTGAGAAGAATTATCTTTTTTCCATAAGAGGATACAGTTCTAGTAGGATAGTAGTTATAGATATAGAAAATATGGAGATAATAACAAATAAAGCAGGAAAATCTTTAAATAAGCTATATAAAAGTTTTTTGAGTAAAAATAATATATTAAATTAGGAGGAAGATTTATGAGTGGAGTAATGATTTTACTATTTTCAATTTTATGTTTTTTTATTGCATATGTAACCTATGGTTCATGGTTAGCAAAACAGTGGGATGTAGATCCTTCAAGAAAAACACCTTCACATGAACTTAATGATGGAATCGATTACATACCAGCAAAAGCGCCAGTTTTATTAGGACATCATTTTGCATCGATAGCAGGGGCAGGACCAATCAATGGACCTATACAGGCAGCAGTATTTGGATGGATACCAGTATTGTTATGGATAATTATTGGAGGAATATTTTTTGGGGCTGTACAGGATTTTTCTTCAATTATAGTTTCAATAAGACATAAAGGTAAATCTTTAGGAGAGGTCATCGAAGAAAATATAGGATATAGATGTAAAATACTTTTTACTATTTTTTCATGGCTTGTACTTCTTTTGGTAGTTGCAGCATTTGCAGATATTGTTGCTTCCACATTTCAAGGATATGTAATTGCATCTGATGGGACAAGAATATATAATTCTGCAAATGGTTCAGTTGCAACTGCTTCTATGCTTTTTATACCATTGGCAGTAGTATTCGGATTTCTTGTACATAGAAAAAATGCTCCTCTTGCAGTGTCATCAATAGCAGGAGTAGGACTTTTAATAGTATGTATAGCTGTTGGATTAAAATATCCAATCTATTTGAGTAAAACTTTCTGGCTTGGAATGGTATTTGTATATATTTTTATTGCTTCAGTAACACCAGTATGGATTCTTTTGCAACCTAGAGATTATTTAAATAGTTTTCTTTTGTATTTTATGATAGCAGCAGCAGTTATTGGAATTATAGGAAGCAATCCTACTGTAAATCTTCCAGCTTTTACAGGATGGACAAATAGTTTTAATGGACAGGTTATGTTTCCATACTTATTTATTACAGTAGCATGTGGTGCTATTTCAGGTTTTCATAGTTTGATAGGATCAGGAACTACATCAAAACAATTAGATAATGAGAAAGATGCAAAACTTATTGGATATGGAGCGATGCTTATAGAATGTGGACTTGCAGTTGTAGCTCTTATAGCAGTAGGAGCATTATTTACAAATAATGAAATGCCTAAAGGAACACCAGCAGTAGTTTTTGCTTCAGCTATATCAGGATTTTTTAAAACTTTAGGAATGGGAGAAATAGCAGTAAGTACTACTTTTACAGTTATTTCACTTGCAATATCAGCTTTTGCTCTTACATCTTTAGATACTGCTACAAGACTTGGAAGATTTATGTTTCAGGAACTATTTGCTGCTAAAGCAGGAGAGGAAGCAGGAAGTATCAGAAAATCTCTTGGAAATATGTATGTAGGAACATTTATAACAGTTTTTTTGGGAGGAATATTGTGTCTTGGAGGATATAAAAATATCTGGCCTCTTTTTGGAGCCTGCAATCAATTAGTTGCTGTTCCTTGTTTTCTTGGTGTATCTGTATGGCTTTCTAAAAAAGGAAAAAATAATAAAATGCTTTTTATTCCAATGGTATTTATGCTTGTAGCAACAATGAGCTCTTTATTGATTTCATTCAAGTCAAATGTGCTTATACTTATGAGTGGAAAAGGAAGTCTTGCAGTACATGGACTTCAATGTGTTATTATCATTCCTATATTCGCCCTTGCATTTATTTTAGTAATCGAAGGTGGAAAAGTATTGTGGGAAAACAGAAGAAAAAAGAATATTGTAAAAATGGAGATTTGACATCTTAAAAAATAATATAATGGGAGAAATTTATTACAAATATTCTCTCATTAATAAAATGTAGGAATTTTTTCATAGACTAGGAGAATGATATGAAAAATTTGATTTTTATAAATGGAACTATGGGTTCTGGGAAAACAGCAGTAAGTCAGAAACTTAAAATTCTTTTAAATAAAAGTGTTTTTCTTGATGGAGACTGGTGTTGGGATATGGTTCCTTTTGTGGTAAATAATGAAACGAAGGAAATGGTATTGGAAAATATAACTTTTCTTTTAAATAATTTTCTAAAATGCAGTGAATACGAAAATGTGATTTTCTGCTGGGTAATGCATGAAGAAAATATTATAAAGAATATATTAAAAAGATTGGAATCAAGTAAATATAAATTATATAAATTTTCTTTGATATGCTCAAAAGAAGAATTAAAAAAAAGAATAATGAAGGATGTAGAAAGTGGAATAAGAGATGAAAGTGTTTTGGAAAGAAGTTATATAAAAATGGATGCTTACAAAGTGATGGATACTATAAAAATAAATACAGATAAAATATCAACTGAAGAAATTGCTGCTCAAATAGAAAAACTAATGAAAAAAGCTGATTAAAAATTATAATTTTTTAGTCAGCTTTTTAATTTTATTCTTTTGTAGCATCTACATATTCAATAATTAAATTAGAATCTATCATTTTTCCAAGCTCATCAATAGTATCAACACCTTTATAATAAACTGATGTAGAAATATTAGGGACAAATTTTAAGGAATTACCTTTAAGAGTAAGACCATTAAATTTTTGATCAATAGGATTTTTAGAAATAGGTTTTCCCATTTTTTGTACAAGATCATCATATATTTGCTTAAGTTCATTTTTTCCAACAGTCTCTTTATTAAAAAGCACTTCTATTTTAAAAAGCCTTTCACTAGTAAAATAAAAAGTATATTTACTTACATTATCATTTGGTTTTTCAAAAGTATATATTTTCATATCAGGATAAAGAGATGGTTCTTCCTTTAACTTTGGAAAAATAAGATCAAGATTACTTTTACTATCTCCCCAATTAACTTCATTAAAATCAACAATTCCAAAAGTCAGACTGTATAAACATAGAAATAAAAATATTATTTTTTTCATAAAATAGCCTCCTAGTAATGTACTTATAGATTATTTTACTTTAAATTTTCAGATATAACAAATAAAATTTTTAAAAAATTGAAAAAATCAAAGCAGGTATGATATATTGATATATATGATAAAAAATATTTTCAAAGGAGAAATTATGAAGAGAGAAGATTATATAGAATGGGATGAATATTTTATGGGAGTAGCTCTTCTTTCAGCAAAAAGAAGCAAAGATCCAAACACCCAAGTTGGAGCTTGTATTGTGAATGAAGAAAGAAGGATCATTGGAGTTGGATATAATGGACTACCTAAGGGATGTAGTGATGATGAATTTCCTTGGGAGAGAGAAGGAGAATTTCTTGATACAAAATATCCATTTGTTTGTCATGCAGAACTAAATGCAATACTGAACAGTACAAAAACATTAAAAAATTGTATATTATATGTGGCACTTTTTCCATGTCATGAATGTAGCAAGGCAATTATACAAAGTGGAATAAAAGAACTTATCTATCTTTCAGATAAATATTGTGGAACAAAATCTGATATGGCCTCTAAAAGAATGTTAGACGCAGCAGGGGTAAAATATAGAAAACTTGATTCAAAGTTAGAAAAATTAGAATTATCATTCAAAGCTTCAGATTATTAATAGAGAATTACATGGGGGAGAGTAAATGGAACAAATAAAAAAGAATGATCTGGGGAAAGATAGTATTGGGAAATTAATAGTAAATCTGACTATTCCAGCGATCACAGCTCAATTAATAAATGCTTTATACAATATAGTTGATAGAATATATATTGGAAGAATACCTGAAGTAGGAGGAGCAGCCCTTACAGGAGTAGGCGTAACCTTTCCAATTGTAATGCTTATATCTGCTTTTGGAGCTCTTTTAGGGATGGGAGGAGCACCAAAGGCTGCTATTAAAATGGGAGAAAAAAACAATGATGCAGCAGAGGAAATACTGGGGAATTGTTTTTCTGGAATGATAATAATGGCAATAGTTCTTACAGTTTTCTTTTTAGTATTTCAGAAACCACTTCTGATGATGTTTGGTGCTAGTGAAAGAACAATTGGTTATGGATTAGAGTATCTCAATATATATGTATGCGGAACAATTTTTGTTCAAGCCACATTAGTTCTTAATAGCTTTATAACTGCTCAAGGGTTTGCAAGAACAGGAATGTTAACAGTGCTTATAGGGGCAGTATTAAACATAGTTCTTGATCCTATTTTGATTTTTTATTTTAAAATGGGAGTACAAGGAGCAGCAATTGCAACTGTTATATCACAAGCTGCTTCAGCAATATGGGTAATAAAATTTTTAATAGGAAAGAATACAAAAATAAAGATTAAAAAAGAATATTTTAAAATAAAAAAATCAGTTATTATTCCAATAATAGGACTTGGACTTTCACCTTTTGTAATGCAAAGTACAAATAGCGTAGTAAATGTAGTGCTTAATTCATCACTTCAAAAGTTTGGAGGAGATTTAGGAGTTGGGGCTATGACTATATGTGGAAGCGTTATTCAAGTACTTCAAATGCCAGTTTTTGGACTTGCACAAGGAGTTCAGCCAATAGTAAGTTATAACTATGGAGCAAGAAATATAGATAGAGTAAAAAAGGCTTATAAAATACTTTTGTTTATGAGTATGGGATATTGTGGAATAGCATGGTTTATAGAAATTCTGTTTCCAGCTATGTTTGTAACTTTGTTTACAGAAGATAAAGAGCTTATAAAATTTACAGTATGGGCATTGAATATATATGGAGCAGGGCTTTTTATGATGGGAGTTCAAGTTCCATGTCAACAAACATTTGTTGCTTTGGGAGAAGCTAAAGTTTCTCTTATACTTTCATTACTGAAAAAAATAATACTTTTAGTACCATTTGCTTTGATATTTCCATTTTTCTTTGAAAATAAAGTATTTGCAGTATTTTTGGCAGAACCAGTAGCAGGAATATTGGCAGCATCAATAACAGCTACAGTGTTTAGCATTAGATTTCCTAAATTATTAAAAAGAAGGGCAATAGGATAAATAAAATGGAAAATCATTGGGAAAGATTTGCAGAGATAAATAGAGTAAATACTGGAGAAGCAGCAGATATTATGAAAAAAATGGATAATGATATAAGAATAACTGATTGTAAGCTAATAACAAAGGGACTAAGAAATACTAACTATGTGATTAATACTTCAGCAGAAAAATTTTTTCTAAGAATATGCGTTGATGAAAAACTGAGTAAAAATGAAGAAATTGCTTTTAGAATACTAAGAGAAAAAATTATGATGCCAAAACTTATTTTAGCTTTTTCTCATATAGTGAAGAATGAAAAAAAGAGAATAATGATATATGAGTATATAGAATCCACAACTTTAGATGAATATTTAGAAAAAAATGGTAAGTTTTCAGAAAATATATTGAAAAATATAGCTTTTCTTTTATCAGAGTTACATAATATAAGAGATTTAAATTTAAAAGAGATAAATCTTCTTCCTAATTTAAATAAATGTTTTAAAATGTTAGTAGAAAATTCTGTTTTTGTAGAAAGAATTGGAATAGATTTAATGAATAAAGTAAACCTAGCAATTGAAAAATATAAAGAAGAAATAAATAAAAAAACAGATAATTTTCTTATCCATTGTGATTTTAAAAGTTCCAACCTTTTGGTAACACAAGATGAAAAAATATATGTTACAGACTGGGAATATTTAGGATATGGAAATAGATATTTTGATATAGGGTTATTCTTTAGATATAAAAATCTTTTTACTCAAAAAGATATGAAAATATTCTTTGATGAATATAATAAAAATGCAAAAATTCAACTTGATGAAAACTGGATTGAAATAGGAACTTTATGTAATGTTATAAGCTTGATGGAGATGTTAGGCAGAAAAGAAGAAGCTATTAAAAAGAATACCAGTATAAAAAAATTGATAGAAAAAGAAATAAATTTTTTAATTAAAAAATAAGAAGACTGATCTGAAAGGCAGGAATTAAAATTATTCAAACCTTTTTGATCAGTCTGTTTATTAATTTTTCTTTTTAAAAAAATCTTTAAATGATCTCTTAGGAGTTACATCTTTCATTTCTTCTTGTTGTTTTCTATAATTTGACCAGTTAGGATCATTTTTCATATTTTTTTTAAGCTGACTCATATATTTATAAGTAGCTTTTGTATCATTATATTTTTTTGCTACATTATATTTGATATCTTTCAGTGTGGTAACAAAGCCAACAGCCACATCTTTTACATTATAGATAAGTTTTTTATCAAAAGTATATTTGTATATATTTCCACAATGTGGACATTTATATTTAGCTGTTTTATCTGATATCTTCATTTTTTTCTGACAAGAAGGACAGAGAATAACTATTTTTTTCATATTATATCTCCCTAAAATTAATTTATTTGATGTAGTAATTTTAACAGAGAAATATAATGTTTTCAAGCTTAAAAATATGATAAAATAAAAAATAGTAATAATTGATATATAGTTAGGAGGTACAATGAACTTAGATATAATAAAAAAACTAAAAAAAACTGAGTTATTTTCTAATATAGAAGAAAAGGATATAATAAAATATTTTACTGGAATAAAATATGAAATAAAAAAATACTCTCAAGATGAAAATATAGCTTTCAGAGGAGATGAAGTAAAAGGGTTATATATAAATTTAGAAGGAAAAGTTGCAACAGAAATGCTAAAAGAAAGTGGGGAAGTAAAAAGGATAGAAGAAATAGATAGTTTTTCTCTTTTAGCTACAGCATTCATTTTTGGAAATAAAAACAGATTTCCTGTAGATTTAAATACTATAACTTCTACTTCTATATTTTACATAGAAAAAGATGAACTTATACAGTTATTAAAAAAAGATGATAGATTATTGAAAAGATTCTTAGATGAAATAAGCTGTAAGGCTCAATTTTTATCAAATCATCTTTGGAATAATTTTGCTAATAAAACCATAGGTGAAAAATTCAGTCAATATATTTTAGAAAATCAAAAAGATGGTTATTTTCAAATGAAAATAACTGTAAAAGATTTAGCAGAATATTTTGATGTAAGCCGTCCATCTCTTTCAAGAGTAATAAAATTTTTTTTAGAAGAAAATATTTTGGAAAAAATTGAGAAAGGAAGATATAAAATAATTGATATGGAAAAATTGAGAGCTCAATAAAATAAAGGGCTCTTTAATATATATATATAATATTTTTAAAATATTTTTAAAAAATTGTTGACGGAAAGTATTATTTATGATATTATAATCCTTGTCCACGAGAAAAGGGGACAGAAAAGAAAAGTAATAAAAAAGGACATTAACAACAGAATAGAGAGAGAAGAAAAAATCAACAAAACAATAAATAGGTGTAAACAATCAGTTTTGATAACTGAGTAAATAGATTGAACGAAGAGTTTGATCCTGGCTCAGGATGAACGCTGACAGAATGCTTAACACATGCAAGTCTACTTGATCCTTCGGGTGAA
>NZ_JAWDXO010000043.1 GCF_032477075.1 Fusobacterium sp.
AGAAAAAGCAAACCATATGGGAGTAACATTTGAAGTATCAGCAGCAGATGAAAGTCATAAAAAAGATACAAGTATAAAATATGGTGTAAGATTCAACTACAAATTTTAATCAATTAAGATTAATATGAGAATGACTAAAAGTATAAAATTAAATTTTAAAAATGTATTTATATTCTAATTTATAAGTCATTCTCATAGACAAAATAAAAAACAGGAGGAAAATAATTATGAAAAAAATATTATTAGGTTGCTTATTATTAATATCAGCAGCATCTTTTGCAGCAACAGATGTTACAGTGACTCTTGAACAATTAGAACAAAATTTTCAGCAATTAGAAGCTGAAGAAAGAGCTATGTATAATCAGAGAAAGGCAGAAGCTGAAATAGCTGAAAAAGTATTAGCAGAACAAAAAGCTACATATCAACAGATAATTACACAAGAAAAGCGTATAACTGATGTAAAAGAATTTAGATACTATAAAGGGCAATATAATCAGCTTGCAAAAAAATATGCAGATGCTAAAAGAGCTTTGGAAGATGAAATGAAAAAACAGGAAGAAATAATTTATATGTTTGAAGTCATGAAGTAAAAAAGAAAACTGATCTTAAGATAAAAATCTTTAGATCAGTTTTTTATTTAACTTTGGATAGCACTAGTGAAAAAGTTTTTAACTCTGTCATAAGATTGTTCATTTCCTATAAAGTAAAGAATATCTCCTTCTTGGAAGATAGTTTGTGGTCCTGGTGAAAGAATAGTTTTTTCACCATGTTTAATGGCAAATATAGTAGCTCCAGTATGATTCCAAAACATTACTTCAGCACTCGTTTTTCCAATAAAATTCATATTTGGAGTAATACATATGGCAAGTGGAGTAAAGGGATTAACAGCTTCAAATTTATCTGTAATTTCTAAAAGTTTTGTTATACTGTTTAAAAGTTTTTCATTTTCCTTTTTTTGTCTTTTTATCCAATCATGAATATCTTTTTTAATACTATCAATTGTCTGGCTTTCACCATATTGTTCCATATATCTAATAGCATTTTCAATAGATTTTATTTCTATTCCACTTCCTTTTGATATATTTAATATATCAAATTCTTTTAATATATATACAGACTTTCGAATAGTTTCGGGAGAAACTCTGTATTCAGTGGCAAGAGTAGATCTTCCAGAAAGCTTTTCTCCAAGACTATATTTTCCATTTATTATTTTCTTTGCTATATCAATTGCTATTTTCTGATATACAGGAGCTTCATCAATAATCTCATTT
This sequence comes from Fusobacterium sp., assembly GCF_032477075.1. Lineage (NCBI taxonomy): Bacteria > Fusobacteriati > Fusobacteriota > Fusobacteriia > Fusobacteriales > Fusobacteriaceae > Fusobacterium > Fusobacterium sp. The sequence goes on from NZ_JAWDXO010000043.1 coordinate 1,272, forward strand.
TTCATTTTAACCCACCTTGAGATATAGTTTTTAATTAATTATACAATGTTTTTTTAAAAAATAATAGAGGAGAATAATAAGTTACTCTCCTCCAATTAAAATTTTTTAATATTATTTAATAAGATTATTTAATTTTTTGATGAAATCTACAGGATTTTCTATTTGAAATCCTTCTAAAATTAATGCTTCCGTATATAATACATCAAGGAGATCATTGAAAATTTCAGTGTTTTCAGAACTTTGAAGCTTTTTAAATACAGGATGTTCAGGATTTAAAGCAAGTATTTTTTCTGCTTTTATACTTTCATTTCCAGGTATTTGAGAAAGAACTTTTTCCATTTCTAAAGAAACACTTCCTTTTGCCAAAAGGGAAGAGGCAGCTTTACCTAAATCACTGCTAAGTTCAACATCAACTATTTTATTTGATAAAGCTTCTTTTATTTTATCAAGCATTGTTTTGTTTTCTTCTGAAAGTTTTTTTATTTCTTCTTCTTTTTCTTTACTGTCATCAATCTTGAAATCTGAGTCATTAATAGATTTAAATGATTTTCCATCATATTCTATCATAGTTTTTAGAGCAAATTCATCTATCTTGTCTGTAAGCAAAATAACTTCTATTTCTTTTTCTTTTAATGCTTCCATTTTAGGGAGAGAAGTAACAGTAGCTAAATCTTCTCCTACCACATAAAGAATTTCTTTCCTATCTCCCATACGTTCTGTATATTCTTTCAGTGTAATATATTTTTCATCGAGAGAGTTTCTGAAGATAAGAAGATTTTGAAGTTTATCTTTATTCATTCCAAACATGTCATGAATACCAAATTTTATATTTCTTCCAAAAGCTTCCCAAAATTCTATGTATTTATCTCTATCTGTCTTTAAAAGTTTTTCGAATTCATTTATTATTTTCTTTTCAAGATTTCTAGATATAGCTTGAAGTTCGCTATTTTGCTGTAAAATTTCTCTTGATATATTAAGGGAAAGATTATCACAATCTACAAGTCCCTTAATAAAACTAAAATATTCAGGAATCAGTTCATCACATTTATCCATTATAAATACATTTTTAGTGTAAAGTTGTAATCCTTTTTTATAATCTTTTGTATAGAAATCTATAGGAGCTTTTTTAGGAACATATAAAAGTGAAGTATATTCAATATTTCCTTGTATTTTTAGGTGAAAATGCATCATAGGATCTTCCCAGTCATGGAAATTAGATTTATAAAATTCATTATAATCTTCATCTTTTAAAGTTGATTTGTCAGTTTTCCATATAGGTTTTGTGGAATTAATTATTTCATCATTAAAATAGATTGGATATCTTACATAATCAGAATATTTTTTTACAAGATCTTTGATTTTCCAATCTTCAAGGAAACTATCATAATCTTCTCCAGATTTAATAGAAAGAGTTATAGAAGTTCCTCTTTTTTCAATTTCAATTTCTTCAATTTCATAAGAACCATCTCCAGAGGATATCCATTTAACGCCTTTATCAGAATAAGGAGATTTAGTAGTAAGAGTAATAGTATCTGCAGCCATAAATCCAGAGTAAAATCCTACTCCAAATTGTCCAATAATATCTATTTCATCTTTTGAAGTATTTTCTAATTTTTCTTTAAAAGCTTTAGAACCAGATTTAGCAATAGTTCCTATATTCTCAGATACTTCTTCGTAAGTCATTCCTATGCCATTGTCTGTTATTGTTAATTCTTTTTTGTCCTTATCAACAGATAATATTATTTTAAAATCTTTATTATCTTTTAATATTTCACTATCAGTAAGAGAATTAAATTTTAACTTATCAATTGCATCACTAGCATTTGATATAAGTTCTCTTAAAAATATTTCTTTATTTGTATAGATAGAATTTATCATTAAGTTAAGTAATTCTTTTGTTTCAGCTTGAAACACTTTTGATTCTTTTCTCATATTTTAAAATCCTCCTTTTAGCACTCTATAACTTATGTGGCTAATAATTATATACCATAAATCATTTTTCATGTCAATATAAAAATGAAAAAAGTTTTAGAATTTTAAAAAATAAAAGTCTAAAACTTAATTTATTTTATAATTTTATATTTGTAAATGTATTATGCAAGATTTAAAAAATGAGTTGATAAGCCAAAATAAACTACTAATGCACAAGCATCCACTATTGTAGTGATTAATGGACTTGCCATAATAGCAGGATCAAGTTTAAAAGCTTTTGCCATTATCGGAAGAACACCTCCAACAACTTTAGCTATTACAACTGTAAATAAAAGACTTGCACATACCACTAATGAAATTGTAAGACCAGCTCTATCTATAAAGTATATTCTCAAAAAATTTACAACAGCCAGTGTTACTCCAACTATTAGACTCACTCTAAATTCTTTCCAAAGTATCTTTCCAATATCCTTAAGCTGTATTTCCCCAAGTGCTATTCCTCTGATAATAAGAGTAGAAGATTGTGAACCAGCATTTCCACCAGTGTCCATCAACATAGGAATAAATGCAGCTAGAATAACAACTGATTGAAGTACTTCCTCATATCTTCTTATAATAATACCAGTAGCTGTAGCAGAAATCATAAGTACTAAAAGCCATATTATTCTATGTTTTGCAAGAGAGAATACAGATTCTTTAAGATATTCTTCATCTGATGGATTCATGGCAGCCATTTTTTGAAAATCTTCTGTATTTTCTTGATCAATAACATCCACAACATCATCAATAGTAATAATACCAACAAGTCGTACTTCATTATCGACTACTGGCATAGATGTGAGATCGTACTTTCTGAACTGGGAAGCAATGAACTCTTGATCATCAGTGGTAATAGCACTAATAACATTAGTTTCCATTGCATCAATTAAAGGAAGTATATCATCTAAAAAAATAAGACTTTTTAATGAAATAAATCCAACAAGCTTTCTTTGGTTATCAATAATGTAACATATATCAATGGTTTCATTATCAATACCCACTTTTTTTATATGATTTAAAGCTTGTCCAATATTCATATCGCTCTTTAGAGAAACATATTCCACTGTCATTACACTACCAGCACTATTTTCAGGGTATTTTAGAAACTGATTGATTAATTTTCTGGTATCTGAGGAAGTGTTCTGTAATATTTTATCTACAATATTTGCAGGCATTTCTTCAATGAAATCCACAGTGTCATCAATAAACATTTCATCAATTATATGACGTATTTCTTCATCTGTTATATTTTCAACAATTTCTTGTTGTTTCTCTGAAGAAAGATATGAAAATACTTCTGCTGAAGTATCTTTAGGAAGAATTCTAAATATTTTAAGGCTTTGCTCTTTAGTAAGGTCTTCAAGAAATTCTGCAATATCTACTGGATTTTCTTCCATAAGTGATTCTTTCAATTTTGCTAATTGATTATTTTTTAGGAAAAACAAAACATTTTCCATATTCCACCTCCATTTCTAAAAATTTTATTACACATATAAGGGTAGCATTTTCTCAGAAAAAACGCAATATTTGTTTATAAAAAATTTAATTTCTAAACAGAAAACTTTTAATTATATTGTAAATATTGTATAATAATTAAGATAGAGAGATTTTGGGAGGATAAAAGTGAATATAAAGCAAAGAGTCATTGGGCTTATACAAGAAGTTGAAAATGGAAAATATTCCAATATAGCTTTAAATGATTATTTTAGAGAAAATATTCTGAATAGAAAAGAAAGAGGTTTTATAACAGAACTTTTTTATGGTGTAATAAGAAAAAAAATATTTTTAGATTATGAAATAAATAAAAGAGTAAGTTCAATAAAAAAAGATTGGATAAGAAATCTTCTAAGAATATCTATATACCAGATTACTTTTATGAAAAGTGATGATAAAGGAGTAGTATGGGAAGCTTCTGAACTGGCTAAGAAAAAGTTTGGTGTGCCAGTTGGTAAGTTTGTAAATGGGGTATTACGAGGATATTTAAGAGAAATGGAAGATGATATAAAAGAGTTGAGAGAAATGGATAAACTGGATATTCTTTTATCATATCCAAGATGGTTTTATGAAAAGATAAAAGATGAATATTGGGAAGAAGCAGAATTATTTTTAGAATCATTAAAAAAGATACCTTATATCAGTTTTAGAGTAAATACATTAAAATACAGTGAAAAAGAATTTGAAGAGCTGCTTTTGGCTAAAGATATAGAAATAATAAAAAAAGTAGATACAGTATATTATATAGATTCAGGAATATTGTTATATAGTGATGAATTTAAAGAAGGAAAGATAATAGTGCAGGATGCATCATCTTATCTATCAGCTAAAAATTTAAATCCAAATGAGAAGGATTTAGTTTTGGATACTTGCAGTGCCCCTGGAGGAAAAACAGCAGTACTTGGTGAATTGATGGGAAATAAAGGGGAACTTTTAGCTTTAGATATTTATCCGCACAAACTAAAATTAATAGAAGAAAATTGTAAAAAATTAGGAATAGATGTAGTTAAAACTGTAAAAATGGATGCAAGAAAATTGAATCAACAGGGGAAAAAGTTCGATAAAATACTGGTAGATGCCCCATGCAGTGGTTATGGTGTACTTAGAAAAAAACCTGAAGCTATATATAATAAAACCGCTGAAAATATAGAGTTATTATCAGAGCTACAATTTGAAATACTTGAATCAGCTTCACAAGTTCTTAAAGATGATGGAGAATTAGTCTATAGTACTTGTACTATTTTAAAAGAAGAAAATACAGAAAATATAAAGAAGTTTTTAGAAAAATATCCGGAATTTGAAACAACAGAAATATATATACCAGAAAATGTAAAAGGAACTTATGATGAAGTTGGGGGATTTACAATAGACTATAATGAAGATATTTTAGATGGATTTTATATTGCAAAAATCAGAAAAAAGAGGTAAAAAATGTTAGAGGAATTAAAGGAAGCTAATGAGTATATAATAGGAAAAATTAAGGAAAAAGATAAACTGATACTTGAGATGGAGAATTATGCTCAAGAATATAATATTCCAATTGTAACAAAAGAAATAGCTGAATATTTAAAATTTTTAGTGAGAAGCTATAGAAGAAAAAATATTTTAGAAATAGGAACAGCTATTGGTTATTCAGGTATACTTATGGCTAAAGAATTAAAAGAAAACAGTGGAAAATTATATACTATTGAAATAGATGAAGAAAGATATAATCTTGCTCAAGAAAACTTTAAAAAATCTGGATTGGATAATATTATTTCAATTAAAGGAGATGCTTTAGAAGAAGTAAAGAAAATAAATGATAGATTTGATTTTATATTTATAGATGCTTCAAAAGGACAATATATGGATTTTTTTGAAGATTCCTATAAATTATTAAATGAAGGTGGAATAATATTTATTGATAATATAATGTTTAGAGGGTATTTGTATAAAGAATATCCAAAAAGGTTTAAAACTATTGTAAAAAGATTAGATAATTTTATAGATTATCTTTATGAGAGAGAAGATAAATTTGTACTTCTTCCTTTTGGAGATGGTGTTGGCCTTTGTTTTAAAGAAAAAAATAAGTAAAAATATTTTTATTATAAAATTAAGAAAAGCAGAGAAATATATATTTCCCTGCTTTTTTATTTAGATAATCAAGTATAGCAAGAAGATTATATTTTAGGATATTCAACTATTTTTCCAAGTTTTGAATTGATGACTTTTCCATTCTTTAATGCTATTTCACCATCAATAAGTACATATTTTATTCCAACAGGAGAAAGAGAACTATCAGCAAAAGTAGCTCTGTCTTCTATTTCTTCCAAAGAAAAAATAGTAATGTCTGCATCTGCTCCAATTTCTAAACTTCCTTTATTTAATTTTAATAATTTGGCGGGCTGTGAAGTTATTTTTTCTATACCCTCGTATAGAGACATAAGTTTTTTATCTCTCACATACTTAGAAATAAACCTTGGAAAAGTTCCAGTGGCTCTGGGATGACCATTTCCATCTTCTCCTAATATCCCATCACTGACTATTATTGTATTGGGATCTTTCAAAGCAGTTTCTATGTCTTTTTCCAACATCATATGACCTGTAACAAGAGTATTGGGTAACTCTTTTCTGAGAGTATTAAAAAGTTTCTCAGTGCATCTTTGAACTTTATATTTTCCTTCCATAACCTCTAAACAATTATATTCTACTTTATGCCTTTTAATATAATCATTGTCAAATACTGCAGAACCTATATGAGTACTGAAAGCAGCATAAGGATAACAATCACAGGAAACATCAATTCCCTTCTTTCTTTTTTCCTCTACTGCAGAAAGAAATTTATCCATTTGTCCATAACCAGCCATACTTCCAATATGTGAAATTTGTAAATGAGCTTTTATATAATTTCCTATTTCTAAAAATTCATCTAAAGCTTCAAAGACATTATCACCATCATCTCTAAGATGAGCACTTATTATTCTGTTTTTTCCAAGACTGGCTAAAGTGATTAATTCATTAAAATCTATTCCTGGAATATATTCTATACCAAAACTTATTCCAAAAAGCCCACATTCTTTAATAAGATTTTTACCATATTGATACATCTTTTCAATATCTTGACTTTCTAAATTTTCATATCTGTCATTTGCTTCAATGTATTTTCTAAGTATACTATGTGGAAGGAAGGAACCAAAATTTACAGGGTTTCCTTTTTCAATTATGCTGAAATACTCTTTTATATTACTTGAACCTATTCCACAATTGCCTCCAATTGCAGTGGTAACTCCCATTTTTAACATTTTTTCAAATATATTAATCTTAATTTCTTCATTTACAATAGAATCTTCATGCATATGCATATCAACAAAACCTGGAGAGATATATAGTTCATGACAATCTAACTCTTCATCACCAGATAGTTTTTTATCAGATAATTCCTTAATTTTTCCATTTTCTATAAGAAGATTTATTTTTTTAAATATTTTATTTTTAGGATCTACTAAAATTCCATTATTTATAGCTATTTTCATGATAACACATCCTTTCTTTAAATTCTTTATTAGGAATAAGTATAAAAGATAATCTAAAATTTGTATAATACAGTTTTTATATTTTTTTAATATAGTTCATATATATCAAAATATAGATATATAAAAGGATAGCAGAGATTTTTTTAGTAAATTATGATATAATATTTATGTGAATAATAGAGCATAGATGGGGATTGAAATACTTTAAGGAGATGATTTCAATGAAAATAACAGAACAATATAATTTAAAAGGAAAAGTTGCTATTATAACAGGAGCTGGAGATGGAATAGGAAAAGCTTCTGCTTTAAAATTAGCTGAGGCTGGAGCTAATGTAGTATGCAGTGACCTAGATATTGAAAAAGCCAGAGAAACAGCTAAAGAAGCTGCTGTATTTGGAGTGAGGTCATTAGCTATAAAATGTAATGTGACAATAGAAGAAGATTTGAAAAATCTTGTAGATGAAACTATAAAAAACTTTGAAAAAATAAATATATTAGTAAATAATGCTGGAGGTGGCGGAGGTGGAAAAGAAAAGCTTGAAGAACTTACACTTGATTACATAACTTTTATATATAAACTTAATGTATTCAGCATTTTTACTTTGATGAAGCTTTGTGCTCCCCATATGAGAAAAGATAACTATGGCTCAATAATAAATATAAGCTCAATGGCAAGTAATATGGTAAGCTCAAATATGAGTGTATATGGAAGTTCCAAAGCTGCAATAAATCAACTTACAAAATATGCTGCTCTTGATTTAGGACCTGAGATAAGAGTTAATGCAATAGGACCAGGAGCTATAAAAACAAAAGCATTAGCTTCAGTGCTTACACCTGAAATAGAAGAAAAAATGTTGGCTAAAACTCCAATAAAAAGATTGGGAGAAGTGAATGATATAGCTATGGCAGTGCTATATTTTGCAAGTCCAGCTTCAAGTTGGACAAGTGGACAGATACTCTTTGTAAATGGGGGAGGAATTCAAGAATTAGATTAAAAATATTAAAATATTAAAAGGAATAGGAAAAACTTATCTAATAATATATACAGCAACTAAAAAAGAAACAAAATTATTAGGAGGTTTTTTACTATGAAAAAAAAACAAGAAGAATTAATTTATCAAATGAACAAATTTTTATCTAATTTACATGTCTTTAAAACTATAGTACACAATTATCATTGGAATTTAAAGGGAGAACATTTTTTTACTATACATCCAATGCTTGATGGAGTAATGGCAGAAACTGATGAACATATAGATGAAGTAGCAGAAAGAATACTTATGATAAAAGGAAGACCTTTTGCTTCTCTTAAAGTATATTTAGAACATTCTATGCTTCAAGAAATTGAATCAAAACCATATACAGGTGAGGAAGCAATAAAGGGAATACTTGAGAATTTTAAACTTCTTTTGGATGAAATGAATGTAGCATTAAAAATGTCTGAAGATCTAGAAGATCAAGAAACAGCAGATCTGTTTACAGGAATAGGAGCTGCTTATCAAAAACATGTTTGGATGTATACTGCTTGGCTGACTAAATAGTCACAGGAAATAAAGTTAATTATAAAACAAATCGGCTTATAATATTTTTATAAGCCGATTTTTATATTTAGAAAACATATTGGATAAGAATCATGTAAAAAATAGTTCCTCCACCAATAGATAAAAGCATATTTTTTTTCCATTTATGAAGTATTATTATTCCTACAATAGAAATGGATTCAGGAAGTCCGTAAGGGGCTGCAACTATTGAAACTCCTTTTAAACAATAAACAACTAACATTCCTATTACTGCAAAAGGAAGAACTTTACCTAAATATTGTATATATTTTGGAGTAGGTTTATTAGCTGGAAAAATTATAAAAGGAAGAAACCTTGTTAAAAGAGTCCCCAATATTACCATAGCTACAGTGATTATTTCTTGTTCTACTGTAAGTCTCATCTAACTTCCTCCTTTTCAAGTTTTTTTCTGCTTAATGTCAATGAAATAAGTATAGCTATCATTGCTGGAATAATAAAGTTATCCATTCCAAACAAAACAAGACAAACAACAGAAGCTAAGACCCCAATTACAGCTGGAAGATGGTTTTTCTGAGAATCCCATTGACTAAGAAATATAACAACAAAAAGAGCAGTCATTACAAAATCAATTCCTTTAGTATTGAAGTTAATAAAAGAGCCCAAAATTCCTCCTAAAGTAGCTCCAGATACCCAGTAAACATAGTTTAAAAGAGTGACAAAAAACATAAACCATCCTTTATCTATTCCTTCAGGAATATCCACAGTACAGTTAATAGAAAATGATTCATCACACATTCCAAATATTAAATATAACTTCTTTTTTCCAGTTCCTCTATATTTTTCCAACATAGAAACACCATAGAAAAGATGTCTTGCATTTACCATGACAGCTAATAAAAAAGCATTTAATGGATCAAAAACTGATACTAAAAGATTAGCAGTTATAAATTCCATAGATCCTGCAAAAATAGTAAGGCTCATAAGCATTGGATATATGAAGGAAAATCCCATTTTATTCATATATATTCCATAGGCTAATCCAAGAAAAGAAAAACCAGCACATATAGGAAGTGTATGAGGAAAAGCAGCTTTGAATGCCTTTGTTTTTGTGTTCATTTTATTCCCCCTTTAGTATTTAAATTATAATATTTAAAAATTGATATATTTTCTTATTATACCTAAATTGCGAATTAAAGACAATACTAATTTTAAAAAAACTTCTTTGATATTTTGAATAAAAAAAGAATTAGAACAAAACCAGTAAATATGATAAACTTAATCTATATAAGATATATTCAGGAGGGGAAAGTAATGAAAAAGAAAGTTAAAACTACAGGAAATCCAATATTAAAAAAGGCTTTATTTTTATTTTTTTTCAGCCTTTTATTGCAGATTCCTCTTATGTTTGTAAATGGAGTAGTACGTGAAAGAAATTATTTGTATGATTCTACTATAAAAAATATAGGAAGAGAATGGGGTGAAACTCAAACAATAGCAGGACCTGTGGTAGTAGTTCCTTATACAGAGGAATATTATGAAAGAGAATATACAGTAGATAAACAGGGAAAGGAAACAGAAATAGTAAAAAGTAAAAAAAGAAAAAATAGCTTGATAGTTCTTCCAGAAAAATTAGACATAAATGTTGATTTAAAAGAAGAAGTAAGAAAAAGAGGAATATATAAGTCAATGGTATATACTGGAGAATTAAAAATGAAAGGAAATTTTTCTAAAGTATTATCAAATATTCCAGTAAATGCAGTTATAGATTACAATGAGATAAGTATATCTTTAGGAATAACAGATATAAAAGCTCTTCTTAAGATAGATAAATTTAATTTTAATGAAAATGAAATAGAATTAGAATCAGGAACTGGGTTAGTGAGACCATTTCAAATTTCTAAAGGGATCTCGGGAAAATTAAATATGAAAAATGAAGTTTTAACAGAAATTCCATTTGATATAGAATTAGTGTTTAGAGGAAGTGAAGGAATAACTCTTTTACCATTGGGAAAAGAAAATAGCTTCTTTATAAAATCAGCATGGGAAAATCCAAGTTTTTATGGAATGCTTCCGAGAGAAAGAGTCATAAATCAAAATGGTTTTACTGCAAATTGGAATATATCACATCTAACTAGAAATTATAAACAGTACTTTTTAGCAAATGAGAGCAATACTATAGATTTATCAGAAGCACAAGCAGGAGTGGCTCTTTACAATGGAATTACTCATTATAGACAGGTAATAAGAGCAGCTAAATATGGAGTTTTGTTCATAATGATGAGTTTGTTAGCTGTATATCTATTTGAAATATCAGGAAAAAAAGAAACTCACTATGTGCAATATGGAATTGTAGGATTTTCTCTAGTCATGTTTTATCTGCTTCTTTTATCATTGGCAGAACATATAAGTTTTATAACAGCTTATGGAATATCGGCAGCAGCAGTTATAATTCCTGTATCCTTGTATATAGCCAGTGTTACAAAAAATATCAAATATGGTATGGGGATGTTAGTTCTTCTTATAGGAATATATTCAATATTGTTCTCAATTTTAAAAATGGAAGATTATGCACTTTTAACAGGAACACTGCTTATTATGGGAGTATTATATCTTCTGATGTATATAACTAAAAATATGGAAATAGTAAATAAAAAAGTTCCAGAAACAGAAGAAAATGAGAATGAGGAACAGGTGAAAAAATGATAGATAAGAAAAAAGAACTTGAACTTTTGGAAGAAAAGTATCAGGAAATAAAAAAGCTTAATTCAGAAGCTGAATCTATTATATCAGAGATAAAAAATGATGTTGATATAAATAGAGAAACCCAGCTTTTAGAAGAAAAAGAAAAACTGGAGAAAACTTTAAGAAAAATTAAAGATGAATTACAAATTAAAACAAAAGAAATAGAAGATTTAAAAAATTCTAATGTAGTACTTTTGGAAGAGTTAAAAGAAAGTAAGAGACTAAGAAGAGAAAAAGAGATAAATAAATTTCAGGCAGTAGCTGCTAAAAAAGTAAAGATAGACCTTGAGGATAGAATAATAAATAGACTTAGCAATTTTAGAAAAGAACTTTATAAAAAAATTAATATTCAAGATAAAGAATTGATGAAAGATATGTCTAAAGAATCTCATGAATTAAGGACTGAATTAAAGACAGTAGCTGAAAAAGTGGACATATTTATAGAAAATTCAAAGAAAAAAGCTTTAGAAGCAGGTATAGCATTAAGTGAAGAAAGTTCAGTATTTCATAGTGAAATACAAAAAGAATATGATTTGAAAGAAGATAAATACCTCTTTGAAAAAGAGAAAAAGAATTTTGTATTAGAAAAACTTATTGGATTAAAGGGATTCAATTTTTTAGGAATAATTTCAATTTTTTTAGGAATATTTTTAGTATTTAAAACACAATTTAGAGAATTCTTTAATAATGATTATATAAAAAGTTCAGGATCATATCTTTTAGGGATTGTTTTTCTATTTGCTGGAGAAAAATTATATCAAAAAAATAAAAAACATTTTGCTGTAGGACTTATAGGTGGTGGAATAGGAATATTATATATAACTACCTTGTTGTCAACAATGTATTTAGGATTATTTTCTATGATATTGGGACTTTTTATTTCAGTTATTTTAACTGGATTAGTAGTTATATTAGCATTGAGATATAATTCTCAAATTATAGGAATATTAGCTCTTATTGGTGGCTATCTTCCATATGGAGCTTATATCTACTATGAAGGTGGAATTACAAAAATATATTATTTGATAGCTTATTCTCTGATACTTCAAGGTATAGTTTTAGGAATAGCCTGGAAAAAAGACTGGTTATACAGTAAAATAATTGGATTTGTAATAGGTTCAGCAAACATGGCAGGGATAGTATTTTATCTTTCAAAATATATGGATAATAAACTTACTGCATTTTTCTATATTGTAATATTCACTACTGCATACAGTTTTATTTTTCTTAATTCACATAGAAAAGAAAATAGAGAAAGTAATATTATAGACTATATACTTCTTAGTCTTAATCTTATTGTAAAGTTTTCTTTGATATACAGTTTATCAGATGGAACAACACCAAACTGGTTAAAAGCTGGATTAGTAGCAGGAGTTGGTATTATATATGGATTTTTTGGAGACAAACTTAAAGAAAATAGAGTATCAAAGATCTTCTATGTAATAGCATTGGGATGTTTCATAGTGATAATTCCTGTAATACTTTCTAAAGAATATATAGTAGTAGCATGGGGAATGGAAGCTGTATTTTTATATTTTATGGCTTCAAAATATAAAAATAAAGAAATAGAATATGGAGCAATTTTTATATATTTAATAACTCTTTTAACTAATTTTTTCATAAGAGAAGAAAAATATTATTTAGTGTATATTCAAGATATAGTGATAATTTCACTTTCTTTTGTAGTATATTTCATTGTAAAAGAAAGGAATTATAATAAAACTATTAAAAGCTTAATGGGACCTTTTAAATATCTTATATTTTTATATTCAATTTTCTTTATTAACAATGTAATTTTTCTCAATATTAAAAAATTACCAGGAAGATACTATACAAAAGAAATGTTTGGAGTATTGATATCTGTTTTAATTGTAAATATTTTATTAAGAATTGTAACTTACAAAATAAAGGAACTTCAAGATAAATTCAGCTTGGTATTTTTAACAATTATAGAAACACTTTCAATATTAATAATAAACATGGTGAATATGTTTGGCTATGTTAGATATGAGAGCGGAAAAGAAAGAATGCTATTAATAGGATTAATTTTAACTGTAAATATATATTTATTTTTCTTTGGGAGAAAAGATATCCATTTTACTATATTTAGGACAAGTGAAAAGAAAGTTCCATGGGTAATAGGAGAATCAGTATACATAATTATAGTTTCTTATATAGTGATGAATAATGTACTTTATATAGAAGGAGCAAATCTGGTAATAAATATTGTTGGACTTCTTATGTGTGGGTATTTGGTTTGGAAAGGATTTAAAATACCTAATAGGAATATAAGAAGAGTGGGACTTGGAATAGGAATATTCTTTGTTTTGAAAAGTTTCTTTATAGATTTTATATCTTTTAGCAGTACATATAAACTTCTTGCATACTTTAGTATGGGAGTAATATTGATAGGAACTTCATATATTTATCAGACAGCTTTAAAAAAATTAGAAAAGGAGGAAAAAGGTGAATAAAGTAATATTAGGATTATTATTTACATTATCTTTACAATCCTTTTCTTATGACTATTTTAAAGAGATAGAAGTAAATAGTAATAGTAAATATAAAGAATTTTATATAACTGAGGATATTTATCTTAATAGCAGAAATGATTTAGGGGATATAAGAATATTAGATAATAGTGGACAAGAAATACCTTATGTAATTGAAAAAAAAGATGTAGGATATAACAATATTGACAAAACAGTTTCAGTGGGAAATATAATATCTGAAACAGCTAAAGAAGAAAAAATGGAAACAGTTTTTAAATTTTCTCCTCAAAATGAACTGGACGATGTATTTGGAAATAGGATAGAAATAAAACCTAAGAGAAATTTTTATTTTGAATATGAATTATTAGGAAGTAATAATGGAAAAAATTGGGAGTATATAACTTATGGAGAAATTTATAAAACTCCTGATAGAGAAAATTTACTGATAGATTTTCCAACAGAAAAATATACATACTATAAGCTTGTAACTGATTTAAGTAAAGAAAGTAATTTTAAAGGTGCAGTTTTGAAATTTTATGGAAGTGAAAAAAAGGAAATTGAAACTATTTTAGTAAAATTACAATATCAATCAGAGGAAAAAGATAAAATCAGTATAATAACTATCCAAACTAATAATCTTCCAATATCTAGAATATATCTAAAGTCTGAAGGTGAATTTAAAAGAAATTATTCAATTGGAAATAGCTACTACTACAGAACAGGCACTATTTTTAAAGTAGGCAATAAAGAGAATATGGAGATAGATCTTAGAGAGATATCAAGATCAGAACAAATGCTTCTAGAGATAAAAAATGGAGACAACAAGCCTCTAATAATAAGTGAAATACAAGGTGAATATATTCCAATCAAAATAATGTTTAGAGCAGAAGAAAAAGGAAAATATAGAATAACTTTTGGAGATGAAAACTTATATAAACCAAAATATGATTTGGAAGAATTTAGTAGTATGATAAAAGAGAGAGAATTAGTTGTAACAGGCAAAATGAATATAGTGGAAAAAGAACTAATTCAAGAACCTAAAGATATGAGCATATACTATAATATATTCATTGGTTTAATTGTACTTCTTTTAAGTAGTTTCATGATAAAAAAAATAAGTAAGAAAAAATAATTTATATTTGAAACATGTTGTTTTTATTAAGAAAATAGCATGTTTCGTTTTTAGAACAAAAATAAAACTTACAATTTCTTAAAAAGTATAGTATAATATATTCTTGAGTAGTAAACATAGGATTCTTTAATTAAGATAGATATTTATTTAAATGTATTTTGTTTTATAACACACCGTTAAAAATATCTTTAAAAAGAACAAGAGGATTCCTATAAAGCTACAAAACATTTTTGTTGTAGAACACAAGGGAAAGAAACTCTGATTGTTTTTAAATGCATATGAGATTTTTTAGTGTGGTATGATGAAATAAAATAATTTAAATAAGGATGTGAAGAATGGAAAAATTAGAAGAATTCAAAAAATTAGGATTGGGAGAGAAAACAATAAAAGCTCTTTCAAAAAAAGGATATGAAAAACCAACACCTATACAAGCTTTGACTATACCTGCATTATTAGATGGAGAGAAAGATATAATAGGGCAGGCGCAAACAGGAACTGGTAAAACAGCTGCTTTTTCTTTGCCAATATTGGAAAGATTTGAACCTGGAAAAGTAGTACAGGCTATTGTTTTAGCACCTACTAGAGAGCTTGCTATCCAAGTCGCTGAGGAAATGAACAGTCTTGCAAATGGGAAAAAAATAAGAATAACTCCTGTATATGGAGGACAGTCAATAGAATTTCAAATCAGACAATTGAAAAAAGGAACTGATATAATTGTTGGAACTCCTGGAAGAGTAATGGATTTGATGGATAGAAAACTTATAAAATTAGATAATCTTAAATATTTTATATTAGATGAAGCTGATGAAATGCTTAATATGGGATTCCTGGAAGATGTAGAAAAAATTCTTGAATCTACAAATGATGATAAAAGAATGCTTTTCTTCTCTGCCACAATGCCAAATGAAATATTGAAAATTGCTAAAAAACATATGAGAGATTATGAGGTTTTAGCTGTAAAAACTAGAGAACTTACAACTGATTTAACAGATCAAATCTATTTTGAAGTACATGAAAGAGATAAATTTGAAGCTTTATGCAGAATAATTGATTTGACTAAGGATTTTTATGGAATAGTTTTTTGTAGAACTAAAAATGATGTAAATGATGTAGTTGGTAAATTAAATGATAGAGGATATGATGCTGAAGGACTTCATGGGGATATCAGTCAAAATTATAGAGAAGTGACTTTAAAAAGATTTAAAGCTAAAAAGATAAACGTATTAGTAGCAACAGATGTAGCTGCAAGGGGAATAGATGTAAATGATCTTTCTCATGTAATCAATTATTCTATACCACAAGAGGCTGAAAGCTATGTACATAGAATAGGAAGAACTGGAAGAGCTGGAAAAGAAGGAACTGCTATAACATTTATTACTCCTCAAGAATATAGAAGGCTTCTTCAAATACAAAAAATTGTAAAAACTGAAATTAGAAAAGAAAGGGTTCCAGGAGTAAAAGATGTAATTCAAGCTAAAAAATTCAGATTAATAGAAGAATTAAATCATATATTAGCTGAAAATAACTTTGATAATTTCAAAGATCTTTCAAGAGAACTTTTAAATGGTGAAGATGCAGTGGATATAGTAGCAGCATTGATTAAACATTCATATGAAGATGTACTTGATGAAAATAATTACAATGAAATAAATAACAGTGCACCATTAGAAAAAACTGGAAAAGTGAGATTATTTGTTGCTTTAGGAAGAAAAAATGATATGACTCCTAAAAAATTAGTTGAAATGGTAACAAGTAAGACTAAAGTTGATGAAAGAAAATTGAAAAATGTTGAAGTTTATGAAAACTTCTCATTCTTGTCTGTTCCTTTCCATGAAGCAGAAGAAATTATTGAAGTATTTAAACAAGATAAAAAAGGAAGAAAACCTTTAATAGAAAAAGCTAAAGAAAAGAAACAACAATAAATATATAAGACGGCTCAAAGGCTTATTCAGATTTCCTTTGAGTCGTTTTCATTTTTTGGAAAAGAAAGTAACTAATTCTTGATACTAGGAGAGATTATGTTATAATATAAGAAAACACTTTATGAGGAGTTGGAAATGAAAAAATGGATCTATACTATTGGAGGAATATTTACCATAATTGTAACAATAGTAGTAGTTTTCTTCTACATTGAAATAAATAAAAAAATAAATTATCGTAAAATAATTGAGATAAAGAGAGGAGTGCCACTGAAGGCATCATTGTCAAGTCTTCCTATTTCAGACAGTTTTGTTTTCAAAGTTTATTTAAAATACAGAAATGAAGGAAGAGGAATAAAAGCTGGTTATTATGAATTAAAAGGTAAAATGTCAATGAAAGAACTCATAGATGTCCTTGAAGCAGGAAAGGACAAAGTTTTTAAACTTACCATTCCAGAAGGATATAGCATAGCAGAAATAGCCGAACTTTTAGAAAAAAATGGAAGGATAGATAAAGATAAATTCTATAAAGAATTTAATGGAATAGAGTTCCCTTATCCTACACCAGAAGGAAATTTTGAGGGATATTTATACCCTGAAACTTACTATATACCAGAAAATTATAATGAAAGACTTATTATAAGGACTTTATTGAGAGAATTCTTAAAAAAATTCCCACCAGAAAAATATGAAGATAAGGATGAGTTTTATCAGAAGCTTATAATGGCATCTATTTTAGAAAGAGAAGCTAAACTTGATGAGGAAAAACCTCTAATGGCTTCTGTATTTTATAATAGAATAAAAAAGAAAATGACTCTTTCTTCTGATGCAACAGTAAACTTTTTATATGATTATAAAAAGAGAAGAATGTATTATAAAGACTTGGAAATAGATTCTCCATATAATACTTATAAATATAAAGGACTTCCTCCAGGACCAATATCCAATCCAAGTGTAGTTTCAGTAGAAGCAGCTTATAACCCAGCTGATACAGATTATCTGTTTTTTGTTGCTACAGGAGATGGAGGACATTTTTTTAGTAAAACATATAAAGAACACTTAGAATTTCAAAGAAAAAACAAGGAGAATAAATAGTGAGTAAAATAGTTTTGGCTGCAATAAACAGTCAATATGTGCATTTGAATCTAGCAGTGAGATATCTCAAGAAATATGTAGAAACAAATAGCAATTTAAAGATAGAAATATATGAGACTAATATTAATAACCAAATTTTAAATATAATAAAAGATATTTTTGAATTAAGTCCAGATAAAATAATATTTTCAACATATATCTGGAATAAAGAATATGTATTTGAAATATTAAAAGAGTTAAAAAAAGTACTTCCAAATGTAAAGATTATACTTGGAGGACCAGAGGTATCTTTTGGTTGGGAAAAAATAATGGAAGATAATCAAGAAATAGACAGTATTCTCATTGGAGAAGGAGAAAAAGTTTTTTTAAACTTTTTGACCAAAGAAAGTGACAAAGTATTGGGAATTGTTTATAAAAAAAATGGAGAAGTGTACTTTAATGGAAAAGAAAAAATAATAGAAGATCTAGATATAATTCCATTTCCATATGAAAATGAAGAATTACAAGAAAAAACAAAGATATTTTATTATGAAAGTTCAAGAGGATGTCCATTTAAGTGCTCATATTGTATGTCTTCAATAGATAAAACTGTAAGATATTATTCATTAGAGAGAGTAAAAGAAGATTTGATAATATTTCTAAATTCTCCCATAAAACTTTTAAAATTTGTGGATAGAACATTTAATTTGAAAAAAGAAAGATATATGAAAATATGGCAATTTCTTTTAGAAAACTATAGAGAAGGAATAACATTTCATTTTGAAATAAATGCAAATATTTTTGATGATGAAGTTTTAGATTTTCTAGAAACGGTACCAAAGGGCTATTTTCAATTTGAAATAGGAATTCAGACTATAAACTCTGATACAATGAAAAGCATCAATAGAAGTAATATATTGAATAAATTAGCCTATAACATAGAGAGAATAAATAGAAATATTCATCTTCATCTTGATCTTATAGCAGGGCTTCCTTATGAAACATATGGAGTATTTAAAAAATCTTTTGATTATGTTCATGAATTAAAACCTGAGATGATCCAACTTGGTTTTTTGAAATTACTAAAGGGAACCCAAATGTATAGTGAAATTGAAAAATATGAATATAGGTATTTTTTTAAACCACCATATGAAATTTTTTCAAATAAGTTTATATCTTTTGCAGAGATAATAAAACTTAAAAATTTTGAAAAAATTTTGGACTATTACTATAACTCAGAAAAATTTAACTTGAGTGTAAAATATGTAATAAATAGATATTATAAAAGTTCTTTTGATTTTTATGAAGAGTTAGCTAGTTATTTTGATAAAAAAGGATATTTAAAAATAAGTCATAAAGAAACAGCACTTTTTGATATATTACATAATTTTTATGTAGAAAAGAGATTTGAGGAGATAAATGTGTTTGAAGAATATTTAAAATTTGATTTTATAATGTTAGGGAAACCAGGATTTTATCCAAAATGGCTAATTAGCAGAAAGGATTCAGAACTTCATAACAGTATAATAAAAGAGAAGGGATTTAAAAGTGTAAGAGAAGGTCATAAAAATAGTGAACTTGAAATTTTTTCTTTTAATATATTTTCTGGAGATAAAGAAGAAATAAACATATTCTTCAATTATAAAACAAAAGAATATGAAGTAGTAAAAAATAATAAAATATAGTTAAATAATTTTGCAAAAAAACAGTAAGATATGTTATAATTTTATGAAAATGAAATGGAGAATTTATGAATTTATACAGGGAAATCTTAGAAAAAAATAGGAAAGATAATTTAATAGCAGAAAATGATAAAATAATAGTTGGTTTTTCAGGAGGACCTGATTCAGTTTTTTTAGTTGAAATGCTGAAGAAACTTAAAAAAAAAATAAATTTTGATATAGTACTTGTACATATAAATCACTTATTAAGAGGAGAAAATTCTGATGGTGATGAAAACTTTTCACTAGAATATGGAAAGAAAAATGAAATGCAAGTTTTTAGCAGAAAAATAAATATAACAGCATTAGGGAAAGAGTTAGGTCTTACTTTAGAAGAAGCAGGAAGGAAAGCAAGATATGACTTATTTAAAGAAATACTAAAAAAGACAAGAGCTAATAAAGTTGCCTTAGCTCATAATAAAGATGATCAGCTGGAAACGTTTATGTTTAGATTAACCAGAGGAACAAGTATTGAAGGATTGGAAGGGATTGTTGCTAAAAGAGAGATGTATATAAGACCAATATCTGAAATTTATAAAAAAGATATTATTAAATACTTAAATGATAATAATATTTCTTATAGAATAGATGAAACAAATTTTGAAAATGAATTCACAAGAAATAGTATTAGGCTTGATCTTATTCCATTTATAGAGAAAAGATATAATCCAAAATTTAAAGATAAACTTTATTCTTTGATTGAGGAAATAAGGGAAGTAAATAAAGTTTTAGAAATAAAATTTGAAGAATACATGGTTGATAATAAATTAAATATAAAAAAATTGAAACAATTAAATAAATATCTTCTTAGCAAGGTATTGATACAATATCTGTATAGCTATGGAATAGAAGTATCACGAAATAAAATCCAACTTATAGAGGATATTTTAAATAAAGGAGGTAGTAAAGATATTTCTTTAAATAGGGAATTTATTCTAAAAAAAGATTATGATTTCCTTGCAATAGAAAAGAATATACAAAAAGAAAAACAATGTATAAAAGAGGTTGGATTAGAAATACCAGGACATGTAATATTTGGTGAGTATGTAATAGAAGCATCTTTTACTGATAGAGTATTATATGATAGTCAAAACTTTTATACTAATTTAAAAATAGGGGATAAACTTAAAATTAGAGTCAGGCAAAATGGAGACAGAATGATTCCAATAGGAATGATATCAGAAAAAAAAGTAAAAGATATCCTTATAAATGAAAAGATTCCAAAAGAAAAAAGAGATACTATTCCTTTAGTAATATATAATGGAGAAATAGTATGGATTGCAGGAATAAAAGGAAATGAAAAATATAAAAATTCTGATTATAAAAACTGTGTAAAATTGAATATAAGGAGGATCAGTAGTTGAACAGAGAAGATTTTATAGAAGAAAAAGTATTTTATATAGAGGAAGAAGAGGTAAAAGATTCTGAAAAAAAAGAAAAACCACAAGAAGATGAAAAGAAAACTTCTCAAGAACCAGATAATAAAAAACCGCAAGAAGATGAAGAAAATAAAAATGAAGAAAAAGAAAAGATACATGATGAAATAAAAGAAAGAAAAGAGGAACTAAAATCAAAATTAAGAGATGGGTTGAATCAAAATAATAATAAAGAAGAAGAGCGTAATAATAAACTAAAAAACCTTGGAGGGAGGTTTAACTTTAAAGGTTTTGTAATGTTGCTTTTTATAGTCACATTAATAGCTTCTGCTCCAGCTTTATTATCAACTAACACAAAAACTCCAAGTAATGAAATTGGATATAGTGAATTTATAAATCATGTAAAAAATAAAGAAATAATTAAAGTTAATGAAAAAGAAGGATATGTATATGGATATTCGCCAGAAGATGAAAAGAAAGAAGTAAAATCATATAAAGCGAGAATGATAACTGACAGATTGGGAGACGACCCTGTTTTAGTTAAAACAATAGAAGAAAATAATGCTTCTATAAAATCACTTCCACCTCAAGAATTACCATTCCTATTAAATATGCTTGCATCTTGGTTCCCAATGCTTTTATTGATAGGAGTATGGATCTTCATGCTTAACAGAATGAATAAAGGAAGTGGAGGAGGACCTCAAATTTTTAATATGGGGAAATCCAAAGCTAAAGATAATGGAGAAGAGATATCTAAAGTAACATTTGATGATGTTGCAGGTATTCCAGAGGCAAAAGTTGAGTTGGAAGAAGTTGTAAGTTTTTTAAAAGAACCAGAAAAATTTAAGAAAATAGGGGCAAGAATTCCTAAAGGAGTATTGTTATTAGGAGGACCTGGAACTGGAAAAACTCTTCTAGCTAAAGCAGTAGCTGGAGAAGCTAAAGTGCCATTTTTCAGTATGTCTGGATCGGAATTTGTAGAAATGTTTGTAGGGGTAGGAGCTTCAAGAGTAAGAGATTTATTTAATAAAGCTAGAAAAAGTGCTCCATGTATAATATTTATAGATGAAATAGATGCTGTAGGTAGAAAAAGAGGCTCTGGTCAAGGTGGAGGAAATGATGAAAGAGAGCAAACTCTTAATCAGCTTCTAGTAGAGATGGACGGATTTGGAACTGATGAGACTATCATAGTCCTTGCTGCAACTAATAGACCAGAAATCTTGGATAAGGCTTTAATGAGACCAGGAAGATTTGACAGACAGGTAATAGTTGATAATCCTGATATCAAAGGAAGAGAAGAAATATTAAAAGTTCATATAAGAGGTAAAAAAATTGCCAAAGATGTAGATTTATCTATAATAGCTAAGAAAACTCCAGGATTTGTGGGAGCTGACCTTGCAAATATGCTGAATGAGGCTGCAATACTTGCTGCAAGGGAAGGAAGAGAAGAAATAACTATGGCTGATTTGGAAGAAGCATCTGAAAAAGTAAGTATAGGACCAGAAAGAAAATCTAAAGTTGTAGTAGAAAAAGAGAGAAGAATATCAGCCTATCATGAAGCAGGACATGCTGTTGTAACTCATTTATTACCTAATACAAATCCAGTTCACAAAGTAACAATAGTTCCAAGAGGAAGAGCTGGAGGTTTTACTATGTCACTTCCTGAAGAAGAAAAAGGATATTACTTTAAAAGTGAATTTTTGAGTCAGATAAAATATGCCTTAGGTGGAAGAGCAGCTGAGCAGATAGTATTTAATGATATAACTACAGGAGCAAGTGGAGACATTCAAAGTGTTACAAATATTGTTCATGGAATGGTAAAAGTTTATGGAATGTCAGATAAATTTGGACCAATACTTCTTGATGGAACTAGAGAAGGAGATTTATTTCAACAAAAATACTATAGTGAAGAAACTGGAAAAGATATAGATGAAGAAATTCTTTCAATAGTGAATACTCAATATCAAGAAACTTTGAAATTATTAGAGGATAATTTTGATAAACTAGATATTGTAGCAAAAGCTTTGTTAGAAAAAGAAACTCTTAATAGAGAAGAATTTGAAGCGTTAATGAATGGAAAAACTCTTGCTGAATTAGCTGCAACTAAAAAAGAAGCAGAAGAGATAAAAGCTAATGAAATTATAGAAGAAGAAAAAACAGAAGATATAATTGAAGAAATAAAAGAAAATAAAGAATTTGATAAAGAAAATCAGGAATAGAAAAATTTTTTGAAAATAATAAAATTATTTACATTTTATAGATAATATGATATGATTATTTAGTAAATTTGTGCTCAGTTTTACGATTAGCCCCGTATTACTTAGCTCAAATAATATATAATTTTAGGAGGAAATATAAAATGGCTATGAGAAGTAAAGCAGAAATAGTTAAAGAGTTTGGAAAATTTGAAGGAGATACAGGATCAACTGAAGTACAAATTGCACTTCTTACTGAAAAGATCAATCACCTAACAGATCACTTAAGAGTTCACAAAAAAGACTTCCACTCAAGATTAGGATTATTAAAAATGGTAGGTCAAAGAAAAAGATTATTAGCTTACCTAACTAAGAAAGATCTTGAGGGATACAGAAACTTAATCGCTAGATTAGGAATCAGAAAATAATCAAATAAAGAACGAGGATATATCCTCGTTTTTTTTATTTCTTAGGAAATTATAATTTGATAAATTTGTTGAAAAAATAAAAAATATTAATTATTTTAGCTTCATATTAGATATATTTAATCGAATAA
>NZ_JAWDXO010000044.1 GCF_032477075.1 Fusobacterium sp.
TTTTAAGGCTTTTCCCAGATTAAGATATCCCCAACCATATGTAGAATCAACTCCAGGATCTCCAAGATCTGTAGCTGTAGTCAGAAGAGATTGCTTGATAAGATCTCTTGACATCCAAGGATATTTTATCTGTATAGCACCAGCAGCACCAGCTACAACAGGAGCAGCAAAAGAAGTTCCAAAAGCAGTAGTCTTATAATTTACTCCATTGTATACCTTTTCTGCATTAGCAACAAAACTTGCTGTTATAGCCCAGTTCATTGTTTCTCCTGCCCTGCTCGAACCTCGGTGAATCTCACCAGTTGAAGGGTCTAATCCAACAACTGCCAACCATCCTTTTTCAGCTTTAGGATAAAACTTTGGAAGGAGAGCTTCCGATGTTGGGTTGAAATCCCCTGTATTTCCAGCTGCAAAAATAAACAAAGAGTCTGTTGATGCTCTATTTACATAAAACTCAACAATTCCTGAAGCTACTGGATAATTTTCTTTCGTTATCCCATAAGAAGAATTTCCAAAAGACTGACTAAATATTCTTACCCCTGCTTGATACATTTTTTCATACATACTTCTCTGGAATTTTATCTGACTTCCTTCAGTTAAAAAAGCTGGTATAGCATAAATTTTTACTTCATCATTTATTCCTATTTTGTTCCCTCCTATAAGAAGAGATACCAACTCACCATGAGTATATGTATTATTCAATCTGTTCTGAGGGTCAGCATCAAAACTATCATCAATGAATATTCTATAGTTACCTGATGGATCTTTAAATTCATCCAAATATGAAAATGAACTGTCTATAACCCCTACTATAGTATCTGATTTTTTGAAATCCATTTTAATTTCTGGTGGAATAGTAACATTCTTATTACTATCATCTGAGGATGAGCCACCCCCTCCTCCACCTCCTCCACTTCCACAACCATTTAGTAAAACAGATAGAATCATAAATATATATAAATATTTAAACTTAATTTTCATCTTTTACCTCCTAATACTTTATTGATAAATTGTATATTCAAAAAAATTATATTTTTCCTTTTATAATATTATTTTTTACTTAATTTTCATAAAAACAAAACATAATTTAAAATATTTACTTAATTTATTTAAAAAAAATATAATTTTTAGTTAATTTTAAAAAAAAGGAATAAGATCAGATAATTTGAATAAGAATATAACATAATATTTTTATATTTTATAAGTATAATATAAAAATTATAGTTTAAATACAATATTTTTAAATATAAAAGGCCATAGATAAAAAATATCTATGACCTGAAAAAACAAAATATTCTCTTTTATAAAGCTTATTTAAAAATCATATTGAAATGACATAGTTCCTCTATATTTTTGCTGAATGTTTTGATGAGTATAAACTGCATCCTATTTCAAAAAACTTGCTGTCTTTCTTAAATTCTACTCTTATATTTTCCAAAATCCTGAACTTTCTGTCACATCTATTTTTATTTGATCTGAACTTCCTATTCTGTATATTCCTATTTTTTTATCTGATTCTTTATCTCTTAAAGTCCCCACATATACCAAATCAAGTTTAATATCCATCCCCTTTGATTTAATATTCACTTATGTTTACTCCTATTAGCACCAAAAAAACTTCCAACAGATAATGGTTCTGCCAGAAATTTTTTGATTAAATGCATAATTTAATTACTATTGAGAAAAAATTTTATATTATTTTTATAACACTTTTTTATGACATTTAGGTTACAAATAAAATATTCTTTTCTAGAAGCAATATCTTACAAGAAAAAAATTCAAACTTATGTTAAAATATTCCTAATACATAGGAGGACATTATGAAAAAAGAGAGCAGAACTATTATATTTGATAATGAATTAAATATAGAAGCTTATACTTTCAAAGGTGTAATGCAGAAATTTCCAAACCATTTCCATAAACATTATGTTATTGGTTTTATTGAGAAAGGAGAAAGAAAACTTTCATGTCTCAAGAAGGAATATATAGTTGGTGGTGGAGATATTACAATTTTTAATCCATATGATGTTCATACTTGTGAACAGATAAATGAACTTCCCCTTGATTACAGATGCCTCAATGTATCTGAAGAGATTATGAAAAAAAGTATAACTGATATTACTAAAACAGAAGAAAAAATTTTCTTTTCTCCAACAGTAATAACAAATTTCTATCTTTCGTCCTTAATTAAGGAACTTCATTCTATGATTTCAAATAAATCTAAAGAATTTAGAAAAGAAGAAATTTTTATACTTATTATGGAATATCTTATGAAATATCATTCTCATTCTTCTGAAAACAATTATCCTGTAAGACAAAGTGAGAATATTAAAAAAATCTGCAATTTTTTAGAAAAAAACTTTGACAAAAATATTTCATTAGATATGCTCAGTAATATTACAAATCACAGTAAATATCATCTACTTCGCTCTTTTACAAAAGAAACTGGAATTACTCCATACAGTTATCTTGAAACTGTAAGAATAGAGAAAGCTAAAATTTTTCTTGAAAAGGGAATATCTCCTTCAGAAACTGCTTTTCTTACAGGTTTTAATGACCAAAGCCATTTCAGTAATTTCTTTAAGAAATTCATAGGCCTTACACCTAAACAGTATCAAAATATTTTTATCAATAAAAATTAAATTTTGGAGGATACAATGAATAATAAAAACACTTTAGGGCATATTTCTGCTATTCTTACAGTACTTATTTGGGGAACGACTTTTATTTCAACCAAAGTTCTTCTTACACATTTCACACCTATTGAAATATTATTTTTTCGTTTTTCTCTAGGATTCATTGCACTGCTTCTTATATACCCACACAAATTAATACTCAAAGATAAAAAACAGGAAAAACTTTTTATGCTAGCTGGATTATGTGGAGTTACTTTGTATTTTCTTTTTGAAAATATAGCTTTGACTTATTCATTTGCTTCTAATATAGGAGTTATTGTTTCTATTTCTCCTTTTATTACAGGTATACTTACTCATTTTTTTCTAAAACAGGAAAAATTGAAATTAAGTTTTTTCTTGGGATTTCTTGTTTCTATCACAGGAGTAGCACTTATCAGCTTTAATGGAAGTACTGTTTTAAAACTCAATCCAATAGGAGATATATTAGCTGTACTTGCTGCTGCTACATGGTCAGTTTATTCTATAGTTACTAAAAAAATAAGTGACTATCAATATAATACAATACAGGTAACAAGAAGAATATTTTTCTATGGATTGATATTCATGCTCCCTGCTCTTTTCTTTTTCGATTTTCGTATAGGAATTGAAAGATTTAGAGATCCACTTATTTTATTTAATATATTATTTTTAGGGTTTGGAGCTTCTGCTGTCTGTTTTGTAACTTGGAATCTTTCTTTAAAACTTCTTGGAGTCTTAAAAACAAGTGTATACATCTATGCAGTTCCAGTTATAACAGTAGCATTTTCAGCTTTTATACTTAAAGAAAAAATAACTTCTATAGCTATGGTTGGAACTTTCCTGACTTTGACAGGATTATTTATCTCAGAAAATAGAATCAATATAAAAAAAGGAGAAAAAAATGGATGAAAAAAATAGTAAATGTGTAATAATAGTAGATGAAGAGCTTCCTTTAGGTATAATTGTAAATACTTCATCTATTCTTGGAATCACTCTTGGAAAACATATTCCAGATTTAATAGGAAGGGACATACAAGATGATAATAACAAAAATCATTTAGGTATAATTAAAATACCTGTTCCTATATTAAAAGGGAATAAAAATATGATAAGAGAATTAAGAGAAAAACTTTATACTTCTGATTTTGAAGATATTATTACAGTTGATTTCTCTGATGTAGCTCAAAGCTGTAAAACATATGATGAATTTGAAAAAAAACTTTCTAAAGTTCATGAAAAAGATATGAAATACTTTGGAATAGCTCTTTGTGGAAATAAGAAAAAAATAAATAAACTTACAGGAAATATTCCACTTCTTCGTTAAAAAAAGACTGCTTTATTTTGCAGTCTTTTTAATTTATTTACTATTTGTTATTTTCTGCCAGTTCACTATATTTTTTAGAAAGATCACTTTTTCCACGATCTGAATAGAATAACCCTAAATTATATTGAGCATCTTTAAGTCCTTCATCTGCAGCCTTTTTATAATAGATTTCTGCTAAATCATATTTTTTCTGTTCTTCATATAATATTCCCAAATTATTTTGAGCTTCTAAATCTCCTTGATCTGAAGCCATTTTCCAGTATTTTTCTGCCAGAGTGAATTTTTTTTGATTTTTGTATAGAATTCCCAAATTATATTGAGCATCCATATCACCTTGACTAGCTGCTAATTTATAAAACTCTTCTGCTAATCCAAATTTCTTTTGATCTTCATACAAACACCCTAAATTATACTGGGCTCCTTTATCTCCTTGAGCTGCTGCTAATTTATAATATTTTTCTGCTTCAGGAAAATTCTTTTGTGTATCATATAAACATCCCAAATTATACTGTGCATCTACATCTCCTTGAGCTGCTGCTTTTTTATAGTATGTTTCTGCTAAATCATATTTTTTCTGATCATCATATAAAACTCCAAGATTATACTGTGCATCTTTATCACCTTTATCCGCTGCCAGTTTGTAATACTTTTCTGCTAAATCAAGTTTATTGGTATTTTCATATAATATTCCCAAAGCATATAGTGCATCCATATCACCTTTATCTGCTGCCATCTTCCAATATTTTTCTGCTAAATCATATTTTCCATTTTCATAATATGAATTTCCCTGTTTTACTTGCTCTTCTGTACTGTCTCCTGCAAATACTATATTTCCTAGACTACACACCAAAATAATAACATAAAAAATTAAACTAATTCTACTTTTTCCTTTCATATAAATTCCCCCTAATATTCATTATTTAATTTTAAGCTAAAATATTTTCTACTTTATTATTTTTTTACATTTTCTTTCTATAAAATCTTTAAATTTATGAAATGTTCCAACTGAAAAACTATCTTTTCTTAGAATTATCCCATTTTGTTTTCCTATCATCATCACATACAATTTTTTCAGTTCATATATTCTTTTTATCTGGCTATAATCAAATTCCATAAAAACTTTTCCTTCTTCAAGAGTTACTATTTCTTCTCCAAAACGAAATATACTCTCAGGTATAATTCCATTATGAATAGCAAGAGTATTTTTCATCATATCTTTACTTACTTTAAAATGAAGAAAATAAATTGCTATTGAAAAGAAAAACATTACAACAAATACAAGTATCTCAAAAATAGTTCTTTCTCTCACAATATTTAAATATCCTATACAAAAACAGCCTACAGCAAGAATTGCTCCACATATTCTTAAACGCTTTAAAATTATATCCTTCAAGAATTCTAAAAAAATATTTTTGCTGGTATAGTATCTATTTTCAAATAAAAGTTCTATATCTATCCCCTCTCTTTCTTTTTTATATAAATTATAACACAGATTCAAAACTAAAAAAATATTCATTTTTATAAAAATGAATATTTTTATATTTTAGAGAGTATTATTATCTCTCGTTAAAATAATATATTAGTCTTC
Organism: Fusobacterium sp.; assembly: GCF_032477075.1. Classification (NCBI taxonomy): domain Bacteria; kingdom Fusobacteriati; phylum Fusobacteriota; class Fusobacteriia; order Fusobacteriales; family Fusobacteriaceae; genus Fusobacterium; species Fusobacterium sp. The sequence continues at coordinate 5,567 of NZ_JAWDXO010000044.1, forward strand.
TTTATAATTTATATTCTCTTTTAAAAAAGTTCCTTCTTCTAAATCTCTGAATGCCTGCTGAAGTTCAGCCTTAGTGTTCATTACAATTGGCCCACCCCAACTGATAGGTTCATCTAAACTAGTAGAGCTGATAAAAAGCACTTGTGTATATTCAGATTTTGCTTTAATATGAATGAAATCCCCTTTGGTTAATTTCACAGCTGTTTTTTCTTCCACTAATACATCTCCAACATATGCATCACCTAAAAGTAAAAATAATATAACTGAAGCTTCTCTATCTGTATTGATAGTAAAAGAAGTATTAGGTTCTAAATGAATATCATAATAATCTAAAGGTAAATATTTGCTTTGATATCCTATTTTATCTTCATATTTTCCAGCAAGTAATCTCAATTTTCCATTTTCAAAAATAATTTCTTCAATATCACGATTCTTTATACTATGATATGTAGGAGGAACCATTTTATCTTTAGCAGATAAATTGAGCCATAATTGTATTCCAAGCATTCTCTTAGCTGCTGGAAGCTGCTCCTCATGTAAGATACCAGAACCAGCAGTCATCCATTGAACTTCCCCATCTTCGATCATGTCTTCATTTCCTAAACTATCTTTATGAATCATTTTTCCTTTGTATATATAACTTATAGTTTCTATCCCTCTATGAGGGTGAAGAGGAAACCCAGCTGTATAATCATCTGGATTAACACTATCAAATGAGTCAAGCATCAATATTGGATCATAATCACCTACAGTTTTATGCCCAAGTACTCTAACTAAATTTACTCCCGCACCATCTTGTGTTTTAAACCCCTTTACCTGCATTTTGATTTTTCTTTCCATAATACTTAGCCTCCATAAATTCAAATTTAAAAATAATATTTACAATAATTAATAAAAGATTTTTTTTAATCATTTAAGTATTTTTTTATAATAAAATTAACAACAAAAAGAAACTTTCTAGGTTAAATTTCTTTTTTATTATATAAAGTACTTCTTAGAAATATATTAATATTATACTTTCATAAAAGTATATTTCTTTTTTATTTTTTATAATTGCACAAGTATATAAAAATATTTTTTATAATTTATTTACCAACTAATAAAATTGAAAATATAACTATATATCTATTTCTAAATTTTCTAAAAAAAGAAAATACTAATTAGATAGTATAATATTATATAAAAGAAAATAATTAAAAATTTACAATTTTAAAAAAAATCAGACATTAAATTATAATTTAAAAAATTAAATGAGGTGAATTTTATGAAAATGCCTGTTATATTTATAGGACATGGAAGTCCTATGAACGCATTGAAAAACTCAAAAGCTTCTTTAGCTTGGAGAGAACTTGGTAAAAAATTAGAAAAACCTAAGGCTATTTTAGCAATTTCTGCGCATTGGTATACCAATGAAACTTATATCCAAAGTTCAGATAAACCAACTCAAATATATGATATGTATGGTTTTCCTGATGAACTTTATAAAATAAAATATAATGTCAATGGAAATAAAAATCTGACTAAAAGAATTTTAGAATTGCTTGATGAAAATGTCAGCATTGATAATGGGTGGGGAATAGATCATGGAATGTGGTCAGCATTGGTTCACATGTATCCTAATACTGATATTCCTATAGTTCAATTAAGTATAGATAGAACTAAAAATTCAGAAATGCACTATTTTTTAGGAAAAAAATTAAATCAATTAAGAGAAGAAGGATTCCTTATTTTAGCTAGTGGAAATATAGTTCATAATTTAAGAGAATTAGATCCAAATAATGAACTAAGACAAGAAACTAGAGAATTTGATGAGTGGATTAAGGAAAGTATTTTAAAAAATAATATAGACAATCCAATAAACTATTATAAACATACTTTATCAAAATTCGCAGTACCAACTGCTGAACATTATATACCTTTAATTTATGCTATTGGAGCAGCAGATAAATCAGATAAAATAGAGATTTTCAATAATTATTATGAATTAGGGTCTATTTCTATGACTAGTTATATATTTAATCCCAATAGCAAAAATTATTTATAACTAAATAATTTTTCAATATTTTCCATAAATTTATTAACTATATAAAATAAATTTCCACAAAATAAATTATTTAATTATAGATATAATTCAAAAAAATTACAAAATAGTTTAAGTCTCCTAAAATTTAAAAAACATGGATTTTAGTGATATTATAACATCATCTAACTATATATAGTCTGTTTTTCAATTGTTATCACAATCTTTATAAATAAAAAATAATAAAATATCAATATAGTATAAATAAACACTTCAAGTGTTTTCTTTACAAAAATATATTGACTTTTTGAATAATGTGTTTTATAATACAATTATATAACATCAATGTATAAGTATTTCGCATGAAAGTATATATGAAATATCATATATACTTTCATGCGTTTAATCAAAAAAATAATACATCTGAATAACTTAGCAAAATATAATGAAATAATTAAACTTTGCAATTTACTAATTTGTAAAGAATTAGAGATGGAATTCATTACAATTGCAAATGAAACTAATGTTTTTATTTTTTAAAAATATGTTTTTAAAGAAATTGGTTTAATGTCTTTAAAAGAGAGTATAAAATTTTATACCCTCTTTTTTATTGTGATTTTATTACTTTATTTATATGTTTTTAAAAAAACAAAGCATTATAATTATATATTGAATATTAAAAAAGTATATATTTGACACAAAGATTGCGTGTTATAAAATTTAATTTTATTAAAAAGGAGGCAACTACTATGAAAAAAATAAATTTGTTAAAAATTATTATATTTTTAATTTCTACTAGTCTAACTATAGCCAGTGAGCCAATTAGTTCAGGTAAAGGAGAATTAGATATTGATGGAGGAACATCTGTAATTGTGGAAAGTAATGATACAAAAACTATTATTGGAGTAGATGCTGGCAGATCAACTGATAAATATATTGTCACTCCCAAAAATGACAAAACAGGAATTGATATAGATATTAAAACTGGAGGCTCAGCTCAAGGAATTAGAAGCAGTTCTCTATCAACAGTTGATTTAGGCAAGGGAACCACTATTTCATTAGAGAGTGGAAGTGGAGTTCTCACTGGTATTAGTTCTTCTAGAGGAAATGTATTTGGTAAAAATATCGAAATAAATGTTCAAAATAAAGGTACAGGCACAGCTAGAGGATTGGATATACAAAATGGTGGAACAATTAATCTGTCTGGAGATTTAAATACTATTAATATAACTGGAAAGGGAAATGGAATATTTATAATGGGGCAGCCAAATTCATCAAAATCAATTTTAAATGCAGAAAATTTGAATATAAATGCAGAAACTGGTGGGCTAAGTGGATATGGTATTGATTCTCAAACAAACAGTGAAGTAAATTTAACTGGAATAACAATTATTAATTCACAAGGTGGAGGAATAGAAGCGAAAGGAAATAGTTATTTTCCTGATATGGGTGGAAAGGTTATTGCTGAAGAGGTTCACATTGAAACTACTGGAACAAGAGCTGATACTGGTGGATTATTTGCGATGTTAAGTGGAGCAATAGATGTAGGAGCAGGCAGTACAATTAAAACTGAAAATATGCATGGTATCTATGCTACAACACAAATTGGTTTTCCTACTCCAGCTCAAAATACAATAATCAATTATAAAGGTGAAGAAAATAAACGCAATACAATTCAGATAAATGGTATGAGTGGAGTTACTGCATATGGAGAACAAGTTGTTATTAACTTAGCTAATACTGATGTTTATACTCATTCTACAAATGGAGATACTATTGGAATACGTTCAATTGCTGGAGGAGAAATAAATGCAAATAACACTTCTGTAATTACTTCTGATGAAAATACCTCCAATAATTCAATATCAGTATTAGCCAGAAATCAAAATGGTGTTATTAATTTTACAGGCAATACTCTCATTGATGCAAGAAAAGCCTCAACTAACTTAGCATTAAAAGCTGATGGAAGTAATTCTTTAATTTCTATAAAAGATACAGCCATAATTTATGGGGATATTTTAGCTCAAGGTGAAAATGCACACATAGATTTAGATTTAAATAATGCTTCTAACCTTCATGGAAAAACTACAATTGATTCAAATTTTAATGGACAAATAGATTTGAAATTATCAAATAGTGAATGGAATATAACAGATAATTCTACTGTTTCTTCACTTTCATTATCTAATAACTCAATGCTCAATTTTATTTACAATAACTCTCACTCCTCTTTGACTATAAAAGGAGATTATAGTGGAAATAATAGCATTATAAGCTTTAACACTCAATTGGAAGGAGATAGTTCTTTTACTGATAAAATGGTGGTAGAAGGAAATACTTCTGGAACAACTAAAATAAGAGTAACTAATCTGGGTGGAAGAGGTAACCAAACAGAAAATGGAATTGAATTAATTTCAGTTCTTGGAACCTCTAATGGTGAATTTATAAAAGATGGAAGAATAGTAGCAGGAACATATGAATATTTTTTAAATCGTGGGAATGGAATAACTACTGATCAGAAGAATTGGTATCTTACAAACAGTCTTTTAAGTCAACCAATACCACCAGAACCTGAAATTCCAACTCCAAAACCTGAACCAGAGCCAGTTCCAATACCAGAGCCTGAACCAGCTCCAATATCTCCACCAATAATAAATCCTGAACCTAAAGAAGCTATTTATCGTCCAGAGTCAGGAAGTTATCTAGCAAATAATGCTGCTGCAAACAACATATTTATTCACTCACTTCATGGCAGATTTGGAGAAACTCAATATACAAATACACTTGTGAATGATGATAAAATATCAAGTATATGGGTAAGAAATGTAGGTGGATACAATAGGTTTAGAGATAGTTCAAATCAACTTGAAACTATAAGTAGACGTTATGTTCTTCAAGTAGGAGGAGATATTGTCCAATGGAGCACTGATAATAAAAATCGTTATCATCTAGGTATAATGGGAGGATATGCTTTCAATCATGCTAAGACAGATTCAAATAAAACAAAGTATACTTCAAAAGCTGATATAACTGGATATAATCTTGGATTATATGGAACATGGTATGCAAATGAAGAGGATAGATCTGGACTATACGCTGATACTTGGATAATGTATAGCTGGTTTGACAATGAAGTTCATGGAGAAGAACTTGCAAAAGAAAAATATAGTTCAAGAGGAATTACCGCATCAATAGAAACAGGATACAATTTTAAAATAGCTAGTAATAATTCTCATAAAAAAGCATACTATATTCAACCAAAAGCTCAAATGATTTATATGGGAGTAAAAACAAAAGACCATAAAGAAGTAAATAGAACATTTGTTGAAAATAAAGGAGATGGAAATATTCAAACTCATTTAGGAGTAAAAATCTATGCCACTCATTTTTCTCCATCAGATAAAAATAAACAAAAAGAATATCAACCATTTGCAGAACTGAATTGGATACACAACAAGAAAGATTTTAGTGTAGTTATGGATGGAGTAAAGAATAATTTAGAAGGGACAAAAAATATAGGAGAAGCCAAACTTGGTATGGAAGTTAAAATTAATTCAAATCTTAATGCTTGGGGAAGTGTGGCACATCAATGGGGAGAAAATGGATATAGGGATTCAAGAGTAGCAATTGGGATTAAATATTCTTTTTAAATAAAAATATCTTCTTTCTTGTCTCAAATAATATTTTAAAACAGTTAATAAAAAAACAAAAAACCGGCATTTTTAGCCGGTTTTTTTAATATTATTTTTTAACTATTTTGAAAGGTTATAAAAAACGTCAAGCCCTCTATATTGAGCAATAGTTCCTAATTCTTCTTCAATTCTTAGTAATTGATTATATTTTGCCATTCTGTCAGTTCTTGAAGTTGAACCTGTTTTAATTTGTCCTGCATTTGTTGCAACAGCTACATCAGCTATTGTAGCATCTTCAGTTTCTCCAGATCTATGAGAAATAACTGCAGTCATTCCAGCTCTTTTTGCCATTTCAATAGCATCTAAAGTTTCAGTTAATGATCCTATTTGATTTAATTTAATAAGAATAGAGTTAGCAGATTTTAATTCTATTCCTTTTTTAAGTCTTTCAGTATTAGTTACAAATAAGTCATCTCCAACTATTTGAATTCTGTCTCCGATTGCAGCAGTCAATTTTGCCCAACCATCCCAGTCATCTTCTCCTAATCCATCTTCAATAGATTTAATTGGATATTTATCTACTAATTTTGCATACCATTCAACCATTTCTTCAGAAGTTCTAGTAATTCCTCCTTCTCTTTTGAAGTGATATTCAAATTTTCCTGGTGCTACTTCTTTACAAAATTCACTTGATGCAGCATCTATTGCAAAAGTTATATCTTTTCCTGGTTCATATCCAGATTTTTTAATAGCTTCAATCATAAGATCTAAAGCTCCTTCAGTTCCATTTATTTTAGCAGGAGCATATCCACCTTCATTTCCTACATTTGTAGAATCTCCATTATCTTTAAGAAGTTTTCCTAAATTATGGAATATTTCACATCCCATTCTCATAGCTTCCTTAAAGCTTTTTGCTCCAATTGGCTGAATCATAAATTCTTGAACATCTACAGCTGAATCAGCATGTGATCCTCCATTAAGAATGTTCATCATTGGAAGAGGTAATTCTTTAGTATTTACTCCTCCTAAATATTTGTATAAAGGCATTCCTAATGCTTCTGCTGCTGCTTTAGCTACTGCTAAAGACACTCCTAGTATAGCATTTGCTCCTAATCTTCCTTTATTTGGAGTACCATCTAATTCAATCATAAAAGTATCTATTCCTACTTGATCTAATGCATCCATTCCTAAGATAGCTTCTTTAATTTCAGTGTTAACATTATTTACAGCTGTAAGAACACCTTTTCCTAAGTATCTTGATTTATCATTATCTCTTAACTCAACAGCTTCATAAGCTCCTGTTGAAGCTCCTGATGGAACTGCTGCTCTTCCTTTTGCTCCACATTCTAGTATTACATCTACTTCTACTGTAGGGTTTCCTCTTGAATCAAGTATTTCTCTTGCTACTACATCTACTATTCTTGTCATTTAATAAAACCTCCTAATAAATTATATCTTTAATCTATCATTATTATTATACCATAGTTTAAAAAATATTTAAATTAATTTACTCTTATTTTATTTCAATTACTTTTACAGAGTTAGTTGTTCCTCTTTTGAATACACTTTCTCCACAAATTGCAACAATTATATCTTCTCTACTCACTAAACCTAACTCAACAGTTACTTTTTCAGCTAGATTAAAGAATGAATCAAGAGTTTCTGAATTTCCATCTACATATGGAATAACTCCTCTAGATAACATTAGTTGATTTGCTGTTCTTTCATTGTTAGTTATTGCAAGTATAGTTGCTGTTGGAAAATATCTTCTGATATCTCTTGCTGCTCTTCCTGATTCAGTTCCTACTACTATAACTTTTGCTCCTAAAGCTTCACTTACCTCTGCAGTTCCTTTTGCAACAGCTGAAGTTATTGTTACTTTTTCATTTTTACATTTATTTCTTGGAGTTACTAATGGATCCATTTTTTCGGCTATTCTAGCCATTACTGAAACTGCTTCTATTGGATAATTTCCCTTTGCTGATTCTCCAGAAAGCATTACACAATCTGTTCCATCAAGAATTGCATTAGCAACATCATTTACTTCTGCTCTTGTAGGTCTTGGATTTTTAATCATAGAGTCTAACATTTGTGTAGCTGTTATAACTACTTTTCCAACTGCATTACATCTATCTATCATCATTTTTTGTGCTACTGGAACATCTTCTACAGGAATTTCTACTCCAAGATCTCCTCTTGCTACCATGATACCATCAGATAATTCAAGAATTTCTTCAAAGTTATCTACTCCTTCTTGATTTTCTATTTTAGAAATAATTTGGACATCTTTTCCACCATTCTCATCAAGTACTCTTCTAACTTCTCTTACATCATCAGCCTTTCTAATAAATGAAGCTGCAACATAATCAATCCCTTGTTGACATCCAAATATCATATCTTTTACATCTTTTTCTGATAATGCTGGTAAATTAACTGCAACATTTGGAAGGTTAACACCTTTATTTTCACCTAACTCTCCATTATTTATAGCAATACATCTTACTTCATTTCCTACTACTTCTTTCACAGTGAACTCTAGAAGTCCATCATCAATAAGTACAGTATCTCCAGCTTTAAGGTCTTTTGTTAATCCTTCATAAGTTACAGCAACTATTTTATTGTTTCCTATTACGGCTTTATCTGTAGTAATTGTAAAGTCTTGTCCTGCAACTATACTAGCATCTTTTCCACCTTCAAGTTTAATTGTTCTGATTTCTGGTCCTTTGTTATCTAATAATAAAGCTGCTCTGATTCCAGTTTCTGCTTTTGCTTGTCTAAAATTTTGAATTCTTTTTCCATGTTCCTCATGGTCTCCATGAGAGAAATTTAATCTCATCATGTTCATTCCAGTTCTTAATAATTCTTTTAAAGTTTCTACTGATTCAGTTTTTGGTCCAATTGTACAAACAATTTTCGTCTTTTTCAAAATTCTCACCTCAAATATTATTTTTAAATCTAAATATTATAAACAGTTTGTTTTCCCCACTTATTTTTATCTTAAAATAACAAATTAAAATTATCTACTATGAAGTTTATATTATCTAATATAATTTATCAAGAAAATTATCGTGTATTTTTTAACCTTTTTATGTATAATTTTTAATTCTACTTTTTTTAAAATTTTGCTTTTTTTCCTCTTATTCTTCAAGAAATTTCAAGGTCAAATGAGACTTTTTTCTTCAAATACTTTTTTCATTTTTTATGTATTTAAAAAAAACATTATTAGGGAATTTGATACTGTTTTTATTATATCTTTCTTTTTTTATGAAAGATTTTTTTCTATTTTTTATTGTTCTACATTATTAATATTCAAGAAAACTACCATTTCTCTTTTAAATAAATATGAAAAATTTATCATAAATTTTCAATTTTATTTATATAAAAAATGGCCTGAATAAATTTCAGGCCTCTCTAAGTTAAAACAGAATAAACTTTATTTTACAAGATAATTATTTCACATCTCTTCAACTATTGCTTCTGGATCTATATTTCCTCCTGATATTACAAAACATACTTTTGAATCTTTTGTAACAGGAAGAGCTCCTTTGAGAGCAGCAGCTATGCCAATAGCTGAAGAAAATTCAGCCAGTACTTTTCCTACTGTAAGAAGTTTAATGCTTCCTTGAGCTATATCATCTTCTTTCACAGTAATAATTTTATCTACATATTTTTTTACTACAGGATATGGTTTTTCTCCAGGAATAAGTGTAAGAATAGCATCAGCAATAGAATGCTGTGATGGGAGAAGAATACGCTCTCCAGCAGCAAAACTTTTAGTATATCTACACATACATTCTGGTTCTATCCCAATGGTAATAACAGATGGAGATATTTCCTTTACAGCAGTTGAAATACCACTGATAAGCCCTCCCCCTCCTATTGGTATAATCACATAATTTACATCAGGAAGCTGCTCCATAATTTCTAGACCAATAGTTCCCTGTCCTGCCATAATAGCATAGTCATCATATGGATGAACTATAGAATATCCATGTTCTTCACTCAAAGCATTTGCTACATTATGTCGCTCATCATAAGGACACTGTACTACCTCTGCTCCAAAAGATTTAATTCCATCAACTTTAATCTTAGGAGCACTGTCAGGGACAACTATGGTAGCTTTTACCCCTAATAATTTTGCAACAAATGCAACTCCTTTTCCATGATTACCAGATGAAGCTGCTACAACTCCAGCTTTCAACTCATCTTCAGGCATAGTCAGCATCTTGTTAAGTGCCCCTCTTATCTTGAAAGAATTTGTTTTTTGCATACATTCAGCTTTAATATACACTTTACATCCAAGAAGTTCATCTAAAACTTCCATTCTTATTACTGGAGTTTTAATAGTATATTCTGATATTCTTCCCTGAGCTTCCTTTATCTGTTCTAATCTGAGCATATTATTCCTCCCTTTTGAATTTTATTATTTAAAAAAATATAAAAAAAAATATAAATATTCTTTTTATAATTATAGCTTCAAATATTTTTTTGTCAATACATCAAGTGAAAGAAAAAATAATTTTTTCTAGTTCTTCTCTATGATATAATAAAAATATGGTCTATATCTTGGCAATGAAAGGAGAAGATAAAAATGACAATTGAAGAAAGAGCCTGCAGCACCAAACTTACCAAAAACGAAAAAAAAGTTCTAGAATACATACTTCAAAATTTGGAAAGAGCCTGCTATATGACGTCCAATGAAATAGCAAAAAAATTAAAACTGGGAAATACTTCAGTTATAAGAATGGCAAAATCTCTTGGATTTTCAGGATATGGAGAATTTAAAAAGAAACTGGCTTTGGAAACTTTAGAAAAAAAGTATCAGAAAATAGACAATCATCTACCTTTTGAAAAAATAACTATTACAAATTCTATAGATTTAAAACAAATACCTGAACTGGTATTTCAAAATATGCAAAATAATATTTTAAAAGATCAAAATAGAAATAACGCAGAAAAATATATAGAAACAGCTAAAAAAATAATAGGTGCAAAGAGAAAATATATAGCTGGTTTTCGCAATACCTATGGAATTGCCAATTATTTGACCACTGTCTTATCACATGTAATACCTGAAGTAACACATCTCAATGCACAGAATGGATTTGAAGATCAGGCTATAGATATGGATGAAAATGATGTATTGATACTTTTTACTCTACCTCGTTATTCACAAAATGCCTTACAAGTACACAAAATAGCAAAGGAACGTAAATGTCCTGTAATTGTGATTACTAATCAATTGATATCTCCAGTAACTGAAGGTGCTGCCTATGTCTTGGTACATAGTGTAGATTCTCTCAGTTTCGCCAATTCTATAGTAGGAGTGACATTAACTGTTGAAATATTAGTCAGTCTTATAAGCAAACTTGCAGGAGAAAAAGGAAAAAAAAGGCTTGAAAAACTAGATGAATATATGTCTGAAACTGGAATGTACTAAAAATAAAGATGGCTTAGAATAAAATTCTAAGTCTTTTTCTATTGACAAAGCAGTCATACCTGATATAATTTAAAATAAATATTAATATTTATTTTAAATTGATAAAAAATTATAAAATTTAAAAAGGAGGCATCAGCATGGCAAAAGTAGGGTTTTTAGGATGTGGCAAAATTGGACAAAGTATGGTAGAACACATTAAGAAAAAAGAAACTCATCAAATAACTTTTATACAAGATCCTTTTTTTAAATGTGAAGGAGAGTTAAAAGAAAAAATTATTGTTCAAGGGTTAGATTCATTTTATGAAGGAACAGATTTAATTATAGAAGCAGCTACTGCTGATGTCCTCAAAGAAAATATAGAATTGATACTGAAACATTCAAACCTGTTGGTATTATCAGTAACAGCTTTCAGTGATGATGATTTTACAGATAAAGTAAAAAAATTATGCAGTAAATATGGAAGACATATATATTTTCCTCATGGAGCAATATTAGGAATGGATGGACTTTTTGATGCTCGTTCTATTGTCAACAGTGTAATTATTGAAACTGTAAAAAATCCTAAAAGCCTAGGACGTGAAGATACAGAAAGAACAGTTGTATATGAAGGTACTACTAGAGAAGCATGTAAACTTTATCCAAGAAATGTCAATGTCCATGCTACTATAGCATTATCAGGAATAGGATTTGATAAAACATATTCAAGAATAGTTTCAGATCCAGCTGTCACTACTAACACTCATAATATATGTATAAAAGGAGAAGGAATTTCATTTACTCTAAATATAAGCAGTTTTTCAACTGGAGGAGTTACTGGAATTTACACACCTATATCAGCTTGTGGAAGTTTAGACAGAATATTAGGAGGAGATGAATACTGCACATTTGTATAAAAATACTGATTTATAATTTTTTATTTTATGTATTATTCAAAACACTAAATTTTGTAAAATTGTATAAAAGAAAATATTAATTTAAAATTTTTTTAATAAAAAACAGCCATAGAAATAATGACTGTTTTTTAATTTACTAGAAAATTTTTATTTTGTTTTGAATACTGAATTAATTTTCTTTACATAGAAGTTCTTCATTTCATTTCTAGCATAACCAAGATATTTTTTTAAATCCATTTCTTTTGGATTTTCTGCAAAATATTCTCTCAAAGTGCTTGTAAAAACAAGTCTTCCATCTGTATCTACATTTATTTTTGTAACTATTGACTTAGACGCTTTTCTTAATTCTTCATCAGGTATTCCTATTGCATCTTTTACTTCTCCCCCAAACTCTTTAAATCTTTTGATATAGTCTTGAGGTACCGAAGATGAACCATGAAGAACTATTGGAAAACTTCCTATCTCTTTTTTTATATTTTCAAGTATATCAAGTCTTAATTTAGGATCTTCTCCCACTTTGAATTTATGCGCTCCATGAGCTGTTCCTATTGCAATAGCAAGAGAATCTACTCCTGTCTTTTTTATAAATTCTACTGCTTCAGCTGGTTTTGTGAATGTACTTTCATCTGCAGAATGTTCATCTTCTGTTCCATGAATAACACCAATTTCTCCCTCTACAGAAGCATCATATGCTTTTGCAAGTTCTACTATTTCTTTAGTTAATTCTATATTTTTTTCAAAGTCATATTTTGAAGCATCTATCATTACAGATGAAAAACCATAATCAAGGCAGTCCTTAATCAAATCATATCCTTTTCCATGGTCAAGATTAAGTGCCACAGCTATTTTTGATCCCTTTGCTCTTATTTCATCTATTGCTCCTTTTACTAGAAGAGGAAGCTGCTCTTTTCCAATATATATCCTTGCACTTGCTGATATTTGAATTATAACATCACTTTCAGCTTCTGTACATGCATCTAATATCGCTCGAAGCTGCTCTAAATTTGCAAAGTTAAATGCTGGTATAGAATATCCATTTTCATTAGCTCTTTTAAACATATCTCTCGTATTTTCAAGTCCAAGGTCTTTAAAACTGTATTTTTTCATTTACTTATCCTCTCTTTATTCTTTTTTCAACCTCATCTAACTCAGGTATAGAATTACGTCCACCAAGTTTTTCTACCGATAATGAAGCACATGCTGAAGCAAATTCTATATTTTTCTCTATTGAAAAACCATTACTTAATCCATAGACAAAAGCTCCATGAAAAATATCTCCTGCCCCAGTAGTATCTACTGCTTTAGTTTTAAAAGCTTTAAATTTCAATACTTCTCCATCTTTTTTCATTATAGCCCCTCTTTCTCCTAAAGTTACTATAATAGTATTTTTATTCAATGCTTCCAACTTTTTAAGAACATATTCAAAATCTTTCTCTTCTATTTTATCCATTTTACAGTAATCTTTTGCAAAGTCTTCTGAACAAACCAGATAATCTACAAATTCTCCTATAACCAGAGTTCCTTCTTTATATGTTCCTGCATCTAATACTGATACAGCTTTTGGAAATTCTTTATGTATTTTTAAAGCTATATCCAGTTCATGCCCATCATAAAGTATTATTTCAGGAGCTTTTTCATATGTCATTTTAAAATCATCTACAGGTTTTTCCTCCCTATAGTTTATTATTGTTCTTGAACCACTTTCTTCATTAGCTATTATTATACTGCATGGTGTAACCAATTTATTTGACACAACTATATTTTTAGTGTCTACTCCCACTTCATTAAGATCTTCTAATATTTTTTTGCCATAGAAATCACTTCCTAAAGCTGTTATATATGAAACATTTTCTCCATATTTTCCTAACAGATAGGCAGCATTCCCTGCTGGTCCACCGCTCACCATTATTCTGTCCTTTGCTTTATATTTTCTATTTTCCACTGGAAAGTGAGGGAGCAGATATGTTATGTCATATGCTGAGTGTCCTACACAAAGTATTTTTTTCATGAAGCATCATCCTTTCATTATAATGATCTTAATATTCATCTTTTGCATTGATAACATTTGTTTTTGTTTTTATGAAACTAGGAATAATAAGCACAGCAAGAAGAATTGCTACAATTATATATATTCCAGCTGTTCCAATAGATGATGTTGATTTTCCTATTAAAATTCCTAATACTCCAAAGTCAAAGTCTCCAAATGTTGTATTTTGGAATCCAATATTTCCTAATACAGGAAGAAGCATTGCTGGTAAGAATGACAGTAAAAGTCCATTAACAAATGATCCAACTATTGCTCCTTTCTTTCCTCCAGTAGCATTTCCATAGATACCTGCTGTTGCACCGCAGAAGAAGTGAGGTACAAGTCCAGGAATAATAAGTACTGCTCCAACTGCTCCTAATATAACCATTCCAATTACTCCACCTATGAATGAAGATATAAATCCAATCAATACTGCATTTGGTGCATAAGTAAAAAATACTGCACAGTCAACTGCTGGTATTGCATTAGGAATAAGTTTTTGAGAAATTCCTTGGAATGCTGGTATAAGTTCAGAAAGTATCATTCTTACGCCATTATATACAATTGTAACTCCAACTGCAAAACTTAAGGCAGATGTAAGAGCAAATACTATATAGTTTTTTCCACCAGATAAAGTTTCTGTATACTCAGATCCAGCTGCAATAGCTGCAATAAGATAAAATACGATCATAGTTATAGCTGTAGATATAGTACTGTCTCTCAAGAAATTTACTTTTTCAGGGATAACTATATTTTCTGTACTATTTTCTTTATCTCCTATTTTTTCTCCAATAAATGCTGAAAGATAATATCCTAAAGAACCAAAATGCCCCATAGCTATTCCATCATCATCAGTTACAAGATCTGTATATCTTTGTCCAATGCTTGGAGATATAGCTGACCATGCTCCTAATAATATTCCTCCTATAAGAATAAGAGTAGTTCCTTGCATTCCAGAAGTAGAGAGAACTGCTGAAAACATACAAGCCATAAAGAAACTATGATGTCCTGTTAAAAATATATATTTAAATTTAGTTACTCTTGCGATTATAATATTGATAATAAGTCCTGCAACTAGTATAAACATTGTTTCTTTACCAAGAATATTTTGGGCAATAGAAACTATTGCCTCATTATTTGGTACTACTCCTGTAATTCCAAATCCCTTTTCTATCATTTTCCCTAATGGATCCAGATTTTTAACAATAAAATCTGCTCCTGCACCTAGCATTATATATCCAAGTATTGGTTTCAAAGTTCCTGTTATAAGTTTATTTAGTGGTTTTTTCAAAGCAATCAGTCCTACAAGTGACATAAGTCCTAATAAGAATGCTGGGTTAGTAAGTATATCATTTCCTATAATATTTAAAAAATTCATTCTTTTCCCTCCTAAATATTTTTTATATAAATTTTATTTTACTAATTCCTTAATTTTATCCAACACATCTTCTTTGATTTTTTTCTTGTTTGTATAACTTCTGATTTCTGCTACATTATATCCAGAAAGTTGATCTGCAAGTTGTTTTACAGTCACAATCAAATCTGCTCCTTTTCCTGCTACAGAGTTAAAATCTGATGATGATACATCTGCTTCTATCCCTTCCTCTTTACATATTTCTTCAATCTTCATAGCACACATCAAGCTACTTCCAATTCCATTTCCACATACTGTTAATATTTTTATCATTGATTACCACTCCTTTATATATTTTTCTTTCAAGTTTAAATTAAATACATTATCTCTTGAACAGTTTTTACTTCAATGATTTTCTCTATTCTCTCTTCGTCTTCTATCAATTCCATAAGTTCCATAAGAGTTTCTATATGAGAATCATTATTTACTGCTCCTAATACAAAGAATATAAATACTTTTTCCTCTTCACCTTCAAAAACTATTCCTTCATTTATCTTTAGCATGGATATACAATTTTTGTTTACTCCATCCTCTGGTCTAGAGTGTGGCATAGCCACTTTTGGTGCAATTATTATATATGTTCCAAATTTATTTACATTAGCTATCATTGCATCTATATATGAATTTTCGATACTTCCATCTTCTACTAAGGGTTTTGCTGCTAAAACTATTGCTTCTTTCCAGTCATTTACATTTTCTATTATATTTATCCTTCCCTTAATTGCTTCTTTCAACATTTTAATATCTCCTTTTGACCTTGTTAATATCATTGTACTCTGCACATTAATTATTTTAAAGATTCTATTTTATTCAAAAAAAATGGCTGGTCTGCTGACCAGTCATCTTAATTAGTTAAATATTTTATTATATCTTTTCCTGTTTTACTTCTTCTTATTTTTTCTTCCAGATTATTTTCTTCAATTTTTTCTACAATTTCTATTAGACTATCCAGATGTTCTCTTTCATCTTTTACACAAAAACATATTACTATTCCAATTTTTTCTTCATCTAAAAAATCTATTCTTTTATCATAAGTAACTATGGAAAATGCTGTCTTTTTTACAAGATTCTTTGACTTTGCATGAGGAAAAATGACATTTGGAATAAGCATTATATAGTTTCCAAAATCATCTACCAACTTTATCATATTCTCAATATATTCTTCTTCTATACAACCATCTCTTAACAACAACTCTCCAGCTTCTCTTATGGCTTCTCTCCAATCAGTAGCTTTTCCTTTTAATTTTATTCTCTTTTCTGACAACAGGTCAGAGATTGTAATTTTTTTATGAAAAAGATCATCTATCAACTTACTATCCAGAAAAGTTTTTAAAGCTCCTAACAGTTTTTCATCTGCCTTTATTTTACTATTTTTTTCAATTACTTCTACTAATTCTGAAAATATTATTTTTTTGCTGTCTCTTGATATTGGATAATTGTCTAATTTTGCCATATCCTCTTTATTTAAAATAGGATTTACTTTTATAATAGTTTTATCAGTTTCAAAGTCATCTAATGGAATTGTTGTCAATATCAAATCTATATCAGTTCTTTTATTTACTTTTTCCAAAAGATATCTAGGGATAGTATCTATAATTTCCACTCTGTACATGTCCTTTAATTGTTGAGCCAAAAGTTTAGAACTTCCATATCCTGAACCACATACAACAAGCACTTTCACTTTTTCACGTTTCTTTTTTATATTTCTGTCTATAGCAGCTTTAAAATGTATTGTAATAAATGCTATTTCATCATTTGTAAATTTATTATCTATAAAATCTTCAAGCCCTCCTACACTTCCCTTTATCAATGAAAAGAGATTTGGATAACTTTCTACTACTTCTTCATATATTGTATTTTCTAGATCTATTCCATTTTTAAGTCTGTATATAGTAGGTTTTATATGATTTACCAATCCTGTCATAAGAGTTTCATCTGCTGATATATCTACATCTAATTTTTCATTTATTCTGTTTATAAAATTTTTTACTATCATTTCTATTTCTACCCAATTTTCATAATATGAATAAGAAATATTATATGTATGACTTCCTAAAAAATAATCTGTTATCTTCAAATATTCCTCTTCTGAAAGCTCTATTTCATAAAACCCTTCCAAAAGTGCTCTTGATTTTTCTACACATTCAAATTCAGATGTATTTTTTAAAAAATTATAGTTTTTTATACTTGTTATCTTATACCCTTTTTTATTAAAATATATAACAAGTCTCAAATATTTAGATATTATATCAAAAGCTTCATCTGACACTATTTTATTCATAAGTTTTTGGCAGTAATTTATAAAAAGTTTTACTCCTTCTGTATCTATCTCTTCTAAATAATCATCAAGTATATTTTTTAGAAAACTGCTGTTGGATTTTTTTACCATACTCATAATCTTTAAAGTACATTGACGAATTTTTTCTTCCTCTCCTGTAACTCCAAGTCCTTTTTTATGTAAAAGTTCCAATTCTAAGCTGTATTCATCCAGCACTTTCCTTATATCTTTTAAATGAACTTTTATAGTGCTTCTACTTGTATCAAGTTCTTCTGATATTATATTTTGATTAATCTCCCTTTCAAAGCATATCTTCAATAATATATATATTTCTCTCTCTTTTGGAGAAAAAATATAATCTTGTCTGTTATCATCAAGATATTTTTCTAATGCTGCATAATCATCAACAAAGCATTCTCCTTTAGAAATGATGAATTCAAATCCATCTTTTATTGAAAGTTCTTTCTGTATCTTTTCTACTTCATATCTTATACTTCTCTCACTCAGTCGAAAATTATCTGAAAGTTCTTTCAGTGATACATTTCTTTTTTTCTTGAGTAAAAAATGCAATAAATCTATTGATTTTCTTGACAGCATGTTCTCCTCCTTCTATCTAATTATAAAAAATTATACCTTAAAAAGCTCTTATATGCAATTTAAAAAAAGCTGAGTAACATTTAAAAAAAATGTTTCACTCAGCTCTCTTTTTTGTATAATATAGTTACCACCCTAATTATACAAAGGAGACATACATG
>NZ_JAWDXO010000045.1 GCF_032477075.1 Fusobacterium sp.
GAAGATAAAGAATACAGATGCAGGGTATTATAAATTGGAGAAGCCAAAGAAAGTGAAGGACATCATAAAAATAGGAGCAGAGCTAAGATATGAGACAAGATCAGGTCACAGTATAGGATTTGAAGTGACAAGACAAGAAGGAAGTGTAGATGCAACAAGATATGGAGTAAATTTAATGTACAGATTCTAAAAAACAGGGAGCTTAGCTCCCTGTTTCTATTTAACTATAGATATTTCATCTCCAATTTTAACTGTTCCACCTTTTAAAACAACAGTAAAAATTCCTTCTCTTGGCATAATACAATCACCTACAGTATGAAATATTGCACAATGTGAATGACATTCTTTTCCTATTTGAGTGACTTCAAGTAGAATTTCCTTATTAATTTTTAATTTTGTTCCAATAGGAAGTTTTGCTAAATCAATTCCTTCAACTATAAGATTTTCTCCAAAATCTCCTTGATCAACATTTCCACCTCTTTTTATAAAGTCAGATATTTTTTCATTTGAGAGTAGACTGACTTGTCTATGCCAGTTACCAGCATGAGCATCGTTTTTAAGTCCATGATTTTCTATTAATATTCCTTCTTTTATATTTATCTTTTGAGTTCCTTTTTTTTCACTTATACAAACAGCTAAAATTTTTCCCATTTAAAAATTTATCCTCCTATTTGATTCATACTTCTTTTATCTATATTATTTTCTTTAATATTTTTATTCATATTATGGTGTTCAGGTTTGTTGTATATAGCATTAAAGATAATTTTTTCTAGTTCATCATCTGTTACTTTATTTCTTATGATATTTTTTAAATTAATTCCCCTATTCCAATGGAGACAAAGTTTTAAAAATCCATCAGGAGTAAGTCTTATTCGATTACATTTATCACAAAAATTATGAGATAATGGAGTAATAAATCCTATTCTTCCTTTTGAAAAATGACTTTTAAAATATTTAGCTGGACCAGAACCAATTTTTTCTTCTACAGAAAAAAGAGTTCTTTCTTTTTTTATTATTTCAATAACTTTGTCATTAGACATTGAAATAAAACTCTTTCCATCACCAATAGGCATAAGTTCAATAAAACGAATATCTATTGGATATTTTTCACTAAATTTAACAAAATCCATAATTTCATTATCATTTTTTCCCTTAATAAGCACTGTATTTATTTTTACTCTTTCTATTCCTAGATCCAATGCTCTAAAAATATTTTTAATAACTTGGTTAAATGAACCACCTCTTGTAATTTCATTATATAAAATGGGATTTAAAGTATCAAGGCTTATATTTATTTTTTTTATTCCATTTTTTATAAGAGATTCAAAATTTTCTTCAAGAAGTAAACCATTAGTTGTCAGACTTATTTCTTCAATATTTTTGATAGAGTGGATATTTTCCAGTATCTCTATAAAATTTTTTCTTACTAAAGGCTCTCCTCCAGTAAGGCGAATTTTTTTAATTCCAATTTTGCTGAAAATTTTTACTATTCTTTTTATTTCTTCAATAGTAAGAAGTTCCCCTTTTGGAAGAAAATTAATATTTCTTTCACTCATACAATATTGGCATCTAAGATTACATCTGTCAGTGATGGAAAGTCTCAAATATTCTATTTCTCTTCCTATTTTATCTATCATAATATTTCCTCATTTTCTAAAAAATATTTATTAATACTTTTTAATATATCATAACATATTTTTAAGAATTTTCTAAAAATAATTTTGATTGACAATAACTGAATTCTGGATTATCCTTTAAATAAAGAAATTTAGAAAATATGAGGAAGAGAATGACTATGGAAAAAAAAGATGATATCATTATAGTAAGAGGTGGAGGAGATATAGCTAGTGGAGCTATCCAAAAACTTTATAGAAGTGGATTCCAAGTTCTTGTATTAGAAACAGAAAAACCATCAGCAATTAGAAGGAAAGTAGCTTTTTGTGAGGCTATTTATGAAAACGATATTGAAATAGAAGGCATAAGAGCTAAATATGCAGCAGATGAAGAAGAAGTAAAAAACTGCTGGGAAAAAAACATAATTCCAATAATGATTGATTCAAGGGGAAAAATGATAGAAAAATTTAAACCAGTAGCAGTAGTTGATGGAATACTAGCCAAGAAAAATTTTGGAACTAAAAGAACTATGGCACCAATAACTATTGCTTTAGGTCCTGGATTTTCTGCTCCAGAAGATGTAGATATAGTAATAGAGACTATGAGAGGGCATAATTTAGGGAGACTCATAGCAGAGGGAACAGCCAGTGTTAATACAGGAATTCCAGGAATAATAGCAGGAATAGGAAAAGAAAGGGTAATTTACAGTGAATATAATGGATATATAAAAAATATAGAAAAAATTGGAAGTGTAATAGAGAAAGGAGATATAATTGCTGTAGTAGGAGAGAATCATATTTATTCTCCAATTTCAGGAGTTTTAAGAGGAATAATAAGAGATGGATATAAAGTTTTTGAAGGATTAAAAATAGCAGATGTAGATCCACGAATAGAAGAAAAGGAAAATTGTTTTACAATTTCAGATAAAGCTAGAAATATAGGTGGAGCTGTGTTAGAAGCTGTTCTTTATTTAAAAAAGATAAAGGGAGTATGATATAGATATATGGAAGAAAAGATATTAAATGAGGTATATAAAAGCATATCCCAAGGAAAAAGAGCTGCATTAGTAATGGTAACAGAAGCTGTTGGCTCTACTCCACGTAAGTCTGGAGCAATGATGGGAGTATTTGAAGATAGTATTATAGGAACTATAGGTGGTGGAAATATAGAATATAAAGTTATTCAAGATGCGAGAGAACTTATAAAATCTGAAGAAAGTAAAGAGTTTTCATATAACCTTACCACTGATGATGAACTTCGTATGAACTGTGGAGGAAGTATGAAAGGATTTATAAAAGTTTTTGTTCCCTCTCCAAAGCTTTTGATATGTGGTGCAGGTCATATTGGACAAAAACTTTTTAATATAGGAAAAAATCTTGAATTTGACATAAAAATAATAGATGATAGAGAAGAGTTGAAAAAAGATATACCTGAACTTACTTTGGGTAATTTTGATGAAATACTTAAAAATGAGAAAATAACTAATAATACTTATATAGTTATAGCTACAAGGGGGCATTTACTTGATGAGAAAGTTCTTGAATTAGTAAAAAATAGAGGAGCAAAATATATAGGTATAATAGGAAGTAAAAGAAAAATAACAAATTTAAAAGAAAACCTTGAAAAAAATTCTAAAATCAGAGATAATATATATGCGCCTATAGGATTAAGAATTTCTGATGGAACACCAGAAGAAATTGCAATTGAAATACTTGCTGAAATACTTCAAGTAAAGAATAATGGAGAATTAGTCCATAGGTCACTTTTTTAAATTAAAAGGCACTAATATGTTGGCATATTAAAATAAAAAATCTTTAGGAGGAAAATCAATGAAAAGAATAATTCACACTGAAAAAGCACCTGCTGCTTTAGGACCATATTCACAAGCTATTGAAGTTAATGGAACTCTTTATGTTTCTGGACAAATTCCATTTGTTCCTGAAACAATGACTTTAGTTTCTGATTGTGTAAAAGCTCAAACTAAACAATCTCTAGAAAATATTAAGGCTATACTTGAAGCTGCTGGATACACTTTTAAAGATGTAGTAAGAGCTGGTGTATTTATTAAAGATATGAATGATTTCGCAGCTGTAAATGAAGTTTATGCTGAATATCTTGGAGATGTAAAACCTGCAAGAGCATGTGTTGAAGTAGCTAGACTTCCAAAAGATGTAAAAGTTGAAATAGAAGTTATTGCTGTAAAGTAGTAATATAATTTAAATGGGGAGAAATCCAACAGTTGGATTTCCTCCATTTTTTTGTGCTTAAAGATTCTGGTTTTAGTAGAATAAAATATATAAATATGATAAAATTAAAGGGATAAAATAAAGGGGGAGATTTTTAATGTTAAAAGAGCTTTTAACTAGTGAGTTTATTATTTTAGCCTGTTTATGTTTTATAGGAGCATTCATTGATTCAGTAGCAGGGGGAGGAGGTTTAATTTCACTGCCAGCTTATCTAGCATCAGGGTTGCCACCTCATATTGCTCTAGGAACAAATAAATTATCAGGATTTTTTTCTGGTGTGGGAAGCAGTATAAATTATGCAAGATCAGGAAAAGTCAATTGGAATCTTATGAAAAAATTAGCTCCATTTTCTTTTATCGGAGCATTTATAGGAGTAAAAATTATAATTGGAACAAAACCTCAATATATTAATTATATAGTATTTATTGCCTTAGTGATAGTACTTGCTTATACAATGGCAAATAAAAAAATGGGACATGAAAGCACATTTACAGGTCTGAACAAATTAAATGTTGCAAAAGGAATGATAATGGCTTTTGTAATAGGATTCTATAATGGATTCTTAGGACCTGGAACTGGATCATTTTTAGTATTTTTTATGATGAAAATATATGGGTATGATTTTGTAGAAGCTAATGGTGACTCTAAAATTTTGAACTTAGTAGGAAACTTTACAAGTCTCTTAGTTTTTGGAATTAATGGAAAAGTATATTTTCTTTATGGGATACCTATTTCAATAATAATGTTGTTGGGAGCTCAGTGTGGTTCAAGGTGTGCTATAAGTAAAGGAAGCAGATTTATAAAACCTGTATTTCTTGCTGTAACTACAATAACTGCTTTAAAAATGTTAAAGGAAATGTTCTAAAATAGCAAATACATTGACAAAGGATTCAAAATAGATTAAAATTTACTAAAAGAATAAAGCTGTGTGAATGGAGAAGCTTAGGATAATTTTCTTATAGAAATATGAGAGAATCATTTTAAGCTTTTTTTAATAAAAATTCAGGAGGTAAACTTTATGAAAAAAATGATTAATAAGCCAGAGAACATTGTAGAGGAAATGGTTAGTGGAATGCTTAAAGCTTATCCAAAGTATTTAAAAAGAGTAGAAGATTTGCCAGTGATAGTGAGAAAAGACAAGAAAGAGGGAAAGACAGCTTTAATTAGTGGTGGAGGAAGTGGACATGAACCTTCACATGCTGGGTTTGTTGGTTATGGAATGCTGGATGGGGCAGTAGCAGGAGAAGTTTTTACATCACCTAGTGCTGATAAGGTTTATGAAGCAATAAAATCAGTAAATAGTGGAGCTGGAGTTCTATTGATAATAAAAAATTATAGTGGCGATGTAATGAACTTTGAAATGGCAGCTGAAATGGCAGCAATAGAAGAAATAGAAGTGAAAAAGATAGTAGTGGATGATGATATTGCTGTAGAAAATAGTACATATACTGTTGGAAGAAGAGGGATAGCAGGAACAGTTTTAGTGCATAAAATGGTAGGAGCAGCAGCAGAAAAAGGATATTCTTTGGGAGAACTGGAAATTTTAGGAAATAAAGTTATTGAAAGAACAAAGACATTAGGAATGGCATTAGAACCATGTATGGTACCAACTACTGGGAAATTAAGTTTTGAATTAGCAGATGATGAGGTAGAAATAGGGCTTGGAATTCATGGAGAACCAGGAACACACAGAGAAAAAATTCAACCAGCTGATGTTCATGTAGATCATATTTTAGAAAAAATATTTAAAGAATCTAATTTAAAAGAAAATGATGAAGTTGCTGTACTAGTAAATGGACTTGGGGAAACTACTTTGATGG
Organism: Fusobacterium sp.; assembly: GCF_032477075.1. Lineage (NCBI taxonomy): Bacteria > Fusobacteriati > Fusobacteriota > Fusobacteriia > Fusobacteriales > Fusobacteriaceae > Fusobacterium > Fusobacterium sp. Next base: position 5,681 of record NZ_JAWDXO010000045.1, read on the forward strand.
AACTTTTTATAATTAACAACAGAGTGTCTCAAGTTTTAGGAGAAAAAAATATTAAAGTAGCTGATACAATTGTTGGTAATTTTATGACATCCTTAGACATGGGTGGATTTTCAATCACTTTAACAAAATTAGATGATGAATTGAAAGAACTTTTACAAGCTAAAGCTGATACTCCGGCATTTAAAAGATTTTAGGAGATGAAAAATATGGAACTATTAAAAATAATAAAAGAAGTAAGTGAAAAAATAATAGAAAATAAAGATTTTCTTACAGAATTGGATCGGGAAATAGGAGATGGAGATCATGGTGTAAACCTTGCAAGAGGCTTTGAAAAAGTAAAAGAGGAACTTCCAAATATGCAGAATATGAAACCTTTTGAGATATTTAATAAAATGGCAATGATATTAATATCAAATGTGGGAGGAGCATCAGGTGCTCTTTATGGAACTGCTCTAATGAAAGGTGCATCTTACTTAAAAACTAAAGAAATAATAACTCCAGAGATAATAGCTGAAACATGGAATGAAATGATAAAAGGAATAGAAATGAGAGGGAAAGCCGTATTAGGAGAGAAAACTATGCTGGATACTCAGATTCCTGCATATAAAGCTTTTAAAATAAAAGCTGATGCTGGAGCTGATATAAAAGAATGTTTTGAATTTGCTGAACTTGAAGCGAAATCTGGAATGGAATCAACTAAAGATATAGCAGCAACAAAAGGAAGAGCAAGCTATCTTGGAGAAAGGAGCATAGGGCATCTTGATCCAGGTTCTGTCTCATCTTATTTAATTATAAAAACTATAAATGATGAATTGAAAGGATAGTGATTATTGTGGTAGGAATGGTAATTGTATCTCATAGCAAGAAACTTGCTCATGAAATAATTGAATTATGTAATGAGATGAAAAAGTATGATTTTCCTGTTGTAAATGGAAGTGGAACAACAGGTAATCATTTAGGCTCAGATCCTATGATTATAAAAGAAGCTATTGAAAGTGCTTATTCAGAAGATGGAGTTCTAATATTTGGAGATATAGGGAGTTCAATTTTAAATAGTGAGATGGCTATGGAATTTTTGGATGTAGAATATGACAGAGCCAAAATAAAAATAGCTGATGCACCTATAGTAGAAGGGACTCTTATCGCAATGGCTATAAATGATGGAAAAACCTCTTTAGAAGATATACTGGAGGAATTGAAAGATTTAAAAAATTTTAATAAAGTCTAAATTAAAAAATCTCTCTTAGAAATTATTTAGTTTCTAAAAGAGATTTTTATTTTATAAATTTTAACTACTGTTTTTCAGCTATTTCTTTAACTTTTACATAATCTATTTTTCCAGTACCAAGTAAGGGTAATTTATCTACTGTAACAATCTTTTTAGGTACCCATAACTCACTGTAAAGTTTTTCTTTGAAATAATTTAGCATTTCTTTACTGTTAATATTATTCTTTTCTGTAACTAAAACTAATTGTTCTCCCTTTTTTTCATCAGGAATAGAAGTAACAACACTAGGAAAATCTTTAATATAACTATTTATTATCTCTTCTACAGCAGTAAGAGAAACCATTTCACCAGCTATTTTAGCAAATCTTTTAGCTCTTCCTAAAATAGTAACAAATTTATTTTCATCAATATCTACAATATCTCCAGTATCATACCAACCACCTTCAGGCTGAACTATTTTTCCATCTTTTAGATAACCAAGCATAATATTTTTACCTTTTATCCATAATCGTCCACCTTTTTCTATACCAGGAATAGATTCCAGTTTATATTCTATGTCAGGTAAAAGCCTTCCAACACTTCCTCTTTTTTGATACATAGGAGTATTTACTGCAATAACTGGACTGGCTTCTGTTACGCCATATCCTTCTAAAACTCTTACCCCAAATCTTTCCATCCATTGATAATAGGTAGAATCTTTCAATTTTTCTGCTCCTACCATTGCATATTTTATATTATAGAAGTCATAAGGATTAGCCTGTTTAGCATATCCATTAAAAAATGTATCAGTTCCGCATAAAATTGTAGCATTAGAATCATAAACCAATTCTGGAACTATCTTATAATGCACAGGAGAAGGGTAAAAAAATACTTTTATTCCTGAAAGAAGCGGCAGTATAGTTCCAACTCCAAGTCCAAATGAATGAAACATAGGAAGTGCATTAAACATAACATCCTGACTTGTGAAAGAAAATAATGAAGACATTTGAAATCTGTTTGCCTGTAAATTTTCGTGACTTAGAAGTACAGCTTTTGGAATTCCTTCAGACCCTGATGTGAAAAGAATAGTACAAGGATCATTATAATTTGTTTGAGGAATTTTTTTCAAAAAGTAATTAAAAAATCCGGATAATTTTGTAGCCAGATTTATTTTTGCTTGAAATTCTTCTAAATAAATAATTTCCACTCCATTTTCTTCCAAAGTTTTAATGAGATCTTCTAATTGAAGCATTTCTATCATTCTTTTAGCTGTAATAACAGTTGATATTTCAGCAGTTTTTATACAGGATAATATTTGACTTTTTCCTTGGGTAAAGTTAATCATAGCAGGAATCTTACCAGCAGACTGCAGTCCAAAGAAAACTAAAGCATCTATTATGGAGTTAGGAAGTATTAATCCAATATTTTTTTCTTTGAAATTTCTTTTTATAGCTTCTCCAATAACATATGACTTTAATATAAAATTCTTATAGCTCATTGGTTGCCTAGCAATATCTTCTACAATCATATGTTTTTTACCATGTATTTTAGCAGCATTTAGTAATGATTTAAAAATATTTTCTTTTATTGGGGAAGATTTAAAAATCATGGAAGTCATGATTTCATAAAGTTGATCTCCTATCTTTTCTCTTTTTGCACTACCCTTATCTCCTTCAGATAATTTTATTTTAGTTGGAGGAAGTATAGTAATCTTTATCCTAGGGAATAATTTAGTCTTAAATTTAGTTTTTAAATATGAAAATTTTGAATATTGAGCACCATCTATTCTGATAGGAAGAATATTAGCATTAGCTTTTAAAGCTACTACTCCTGCTCCTTCATATACTTTCATCAAAGAACCTGTTACAGTTATTCTTCCTTCAGGGAATATGATACATTTTTCATTGTTTTTTAATTCATTAATAAGCTGTTTTAATGCCAGAGGATTTGTAGGATCAATTGGATACAGTTTTACTACTGGCTTAAAAATTCTGATCCACCATTTTTTAGAAATTGTTGTATTAATTGCAAATATTAATTTTTCTGGCATGAATGAAGCAACAAGCAATCCATCTAATAGAGATGTATGATTTGCTATTATAAGAACTCTTTTTCCAGCTTTTTCATAATTTTCAAGACCAGTAACTTCCATTTTGAATATTAGAGATAAAATACTCTGTGCCATAGATCTTGGAAGAGCATCTGGAATAATAGTGAGTATATACAGAGATACACATAGACAAATAATAGATATTAAGAAAAAAATATCTGATATAATGAATCCGATTTTAAAAAGTCCAAGAACAAGGGCAGAAAAAATTACTATTCCAACAGCATTCATTATATTATTTCCAGCTATGATAGTAGCTAGATATTTTTTAGGTGCCTTATTCTGCAAAAAAGCATTTAAAGGAACTATATACATTCCACCAAAAAAGGCGAGAAAAAATAATATAAAAGATATTTTTATTCCTGGAATTGACTTGAAAAATGCAACTGTCCTTATTTGACTGTCAGGAGTAATGTAATCTTTGGTAAAGAGATAAAGAAAGAAAGTAGCAACCCCAATTCCGATAGAACTCAAAGGAACAAATGTAGGATGAACAATTCCTCTCATAACTTTTGTACATATAAAGGTTCCAGCAGCCATACCTAATGAAAATATAAACATAAATACAGCAACAGCATTTCTTGAAAGTCCTAATAAATCACTGCACATAGGATAAAGCTGAGTAAGAATAACTGCACCAAGTGCCCAAAACCATGAAAGCCCTAAGATAGTTATATAAATACTTCTTATTTCAGATATTTTTTTTAATGTTATCTTTAAAGTTTTAAATATATTAAAACTCATAGATAGGTCAGGCCTTGGAGCAGGAGCAGAAGGTATTTTAAAACTGCTGAGCATACCAAGTAAAGAACAAAATACAAGTATTCCAACAGTTATATTAGGAGAAGTGATATGAGCTCCTAATATAGTTCCCATTAATATTGAAAAATATGTGGCTCCATCTATTATGGCATTTCCTTCTATTAATTCACACTCTTCAAGGTGCTGAGGGATTATGGAATATTTAACAGGACCAAAAAAAGCAGACTGTATACTCATAAAAAATAGTATAATAATAAGTGCATAATAAAACTTAAAAAAAACTGCAACAGCAGTTAAAACCATTAATATAAATTCTGCACACTTTAAAATCTTAGCAATTTTATCTCTATGATATTTATCAGCTAGTTGTCCAGCTGTAGCAGATAAAAAGAAAAAAGGAAGAATAAAAAGAATAGAAATGAAATTCAGCAGCATTCCCTCATGATCTCTGTTTAATGTAAGATTATAAGTAATAAAAGCCATGATAGCTGTTTTTAACATGTTATCATTAAAAGCTCCAAAAAATTGAGTTATAAATAAAGGCCAAAATCTTTTATTTTTTAACAACATATATCCTCCAAAAATGTAGTTATTTTCTAAAATTATAAATTTAAATATTTATGATTAAAGTTATATAGATATCTATTTAAGTATACATTATTTTTTCTTTTTTTAAAAGTATTCTTTGTATAAATATTATGCTTTATTATTCAGAATCTTTTTTCTTAATTTCCAGTCAGGCATATATTTTTCTACAAAATTCCAGAATTCTTTTTGATGATGTGGATATGGAATGTGTGAAAGTTCATGTAAAACTACATATTCAATAGCAGAAATAGGTTTTTCTATGAGATGAAGATTGTATGTAATTATTTTTCTGGTAGTATTGCAGGAACCCCACCTACTTTTCATACTTCTTATTTTTATTTCATCAGGGAGAAAACCAACTTTTTTTCCTATTTCTACAGTGAGTTTTTCTAAAATAGCAGCAATCTTTTCTCTGAACCATTTATTAAGAATTTTCTTTTTTTCCTCGATTGATTCAGGTTTTTTACAATAAATAAATATTTTTTTTTCATCTTGTTCTATAAAATTTTTCTTAGATGGAATAACTTCCAGAATATATTTTTTTCCAAGATAGAAAATTTCATCATCATCTATGTAAGAAATAGATTTTTTATTAGAATAATATTCAGTAATAGAATTTATTTTTTCTACTATCCATTTTTCTTTCTGCATAATCAACTGGTCTATATATTTTTGAGGAACTCTTTTAGGTGCAGATACCAGTACTTCTCCATTAGAATTTATTTTTATTATTATGTTTTTTATTTTTTTTCTTGTTACAGTTACTTTAAAATTCATAAAATTCCTTTCTAAAATTAGCTTTTCATTAATTATACCACATAAAGCGCTTCCTTTTTAGTTGATTTTTTTTGGATAATCTTTTATAATGTTGTGTAAGTGATAAAATAATTAGGAGGAAATTTATGTTGCAAAAGCATAAGAGAAATTTTTCAATAATTGCTCATATAGATCATGGTAAGTCAACAATAGCAGATAGATTGTTAGAATTTACAGGAACTGTAACTAAAAGAGAAATGAAAGAGCAGCTTCTTGATTCTATGGATTTGGAAAGAGAAAAGGGAATAACAATAAAGGCTCAAGCTGTTACTTTATACTATAAAGCAAAAGATGGAATAGAATATGAGTTAAATCTTATAGATACTCCAGGGCATGTGGATTTTATTTATGAGGTGTCTAGATCGCTGGCAGCTTGTGAAGGTGCCCTTCTTGTAGTTGATGCAGCTCAGGGAGTGGAAGCTCAGACCCTTGCCAATGTATATCTGGCTATAGAAAATAATCTGGAAGTAGTACCAGTAATTAATAAAATTGATCTTCCTGCAGCTGATCCAGAAAAAGTAAGACATGAAATAGAAGATATAATAGGTCTTCCAGCAGATGATGCTGTAATGTGTTCTGGAAAAACTGGGATAGGAATAGATGATTTATTAGAAGCAATAGTGGCTAAAGTACCAGCTCCAGCATATGATGAAAAAGCTCCATTGAAAGCATTGATTTTTGATTCTAAATTTGATGATTACAGAGGAGTTATTACATATGTAAAAGTTTTAGATGGGTCTATAAAAAAGGGAGATAAAATAAAAATCTGGTCTACTGAAAAAGAATTTGATGTATTAGAAGTTGGAGTATTTTCACCAACTATGAAACCAAATAATGGACTTACTTCAGGATCAGTTGGATATATAATTACAGGGGTAAAAACTATTCATGATACAAGAGTTGGAGATACAGTAACTAATGCTAAAGAGCCTTGTATGTTTCCATTAGAGGGATTTAAACCAGCTCAATCAATGGTATTTGCAGGAATCTATCCATTATTTACAGATGATTATGAAGATTTAAGAGATGCTCTTGAAAAATTGCAGCTCAATGATGCTTCTCTTACATATGTACCAGAAACTTCACTAGCTTTAGGATTTGGATTTAGATGTGGATTTCTAGGACTTCTGCATATGGAGATAATTGTTGAAAGATTAAGAAGAGAATATGGTATAGATCTTATTTCAACAACTCCATCAGTTGAATATAAAGTTAATATGGATAAAGGAAATGTTCTTGTTATAGATAATCCTTGTGAATTTCCAGATCCAGGAAAAGGAAGATTATCTGTAGAAGAACCATTTATAAGAGGAAAAGTAATTGTACCAAAAGAATATGTAGGAAATGTAATGGAACTTTGCCAAGAGAAAAGAGGAATTTTTATAGGGATGGATTTTATAGATGAGACTAGATCACTTCTTACTTATGAATTGCCACTAGCTGAAATTGTAATTGATTTTTATGATAAACTAAAATCGAGAACTAAAGGTTATGCTTCATTTGAATATGAACTTGTAGGATATAAAGAATCAGACCTTGTAAAAGTTGATATACTTGTATCTGGCAAACCAGTAGATGCTTTTTCATTTATTGCTCATAGAGATGGAGCTTATTCTAGAGGAAGAGCTATATGTGAAAAACTTAGAGAGGTTATACCAAGACAGCAGTTTGAAATACCTATTCAGGCAGCTTTAGGATCAAAGGTTATAGCAAGAGAAACTATAAAAGCTTTCAGAAAAAATGTTATAGCTAAATGTTATGGTGGAGACATAACAAGAAAGAAAAAACTTCTTGAAAAGCAAAAAGAAGGAAAGAAAAGAATGAAGAGTATAGGAAATGTTGAAATTCCTCAGGAAGCATTTGTTTCAGTTCTTAAATTAAATGATTAATAGATAGAATAAAAGAGAATGACTAATAGTATAGAAATATAGATTTTGAATTTTTTAATAGAAAGATTTATTATTAATTTTGTTTGTAGAAAATAAAATATTGATACAATATTGTTTTTTATGATTTATTTACTTTATTAATTTCATGAGTTTTTCTAAATATACAGATTTTTAAAATATATTCTAACTTTTTGGTTATTCTCTTTTTAACAATAAGGAGGGAGAATATTTTGAATATAGGAAAAGAAATATTAGACAAACTAAATGTATTAAGCAAGATAAGTGAACCTTCTGAAGGAGTGACAAGATTATATCTAACAAAAGAATATTTAGAAGCCAGAAATACTATAGAAAACTGGATGAAAGAAGCAGGACTTACAACAAAAATAGATGGAGTAGGAAATCTTATTGGAGAATATAGAAGTAATAATCCAAAAGCAAAAACTCTTGTAATGGGATCACATCAAGACAGTGTAGAAGATGGGGGAAAATTTGATGGAATACTAGGGGTAATACTTCCAATAGTATGCATAAAAAATCTTCTTAAAAAATATAAAGAATTAAGCTGTAATATAAAAATAATATCATTTGCATATGAGGAAGGAACTACTTATGGAGCAGCTTGCTTAACAAGTAAAGCAATAGCTGGAACTTTTAAAGAATCTCTTTTGGAATTGGAATATAAGGGAAAGAAACTTAATCATGTTATGAAAGAATATGGATTTGATCCTCAAAAAATAGATGAATGTAAATTTAAAAAAGAGGATATAGATACTTTTTTAGAAGTACATATAGAACAAGGACCAGTTTTAGAGTATGAAAATCTTTCTGTGGGAATAGTAACTGCTATTCAATCTTGTAATAGATATCTTGTAAATATAAAAGGACAGGCAGGGCATTCAGGAACTATTCCTATGAAAATGAGAAAAGATGCAGGAGCTGTAATGGCAGAAATAATATATAAAAGTACAAAACTCACAGAAGAATTGGGAGAAATGGTTTTAACTTTTGGGAAGATATCTGTTGTTCCAGGAGCAGTAAATGTAATACCAGGGGAAGCAGAGTTTACAATAGATATAAGGGCAATGAAAAATCAGATACTAACAAATACTATGGAAAAAATAGAGAATATAATAAAAGAAGTAACTGAAAGTAAAAAAATGACATATTCAATAAAAATGACTAATGAAATAATGGAAACAGCTTGCAGTCCAACAGTAATAGAAACTTTAGAAAAAAGCTTTATGAGACAAAACATTCCTATTTTTAAACTTCCAAGTGGAGCAGGGCATGATGCACAGGAGATGGCAAATATTGCTGAGATGGGAATGCTTTTTGTAAGGTGTATAGATGGAATAAGTCATAATCCAATAGAAGATGTAAGAGAAAAAGATTTGGATATAGCAGGAAATGTAATTATGGATTATATATATAATTTTTAAAATATGGTAAATAAAAATGAGTCTGATTATTATTCAGGCTCATTTTATAATACTTTATTTTTTATTTTTTTTATGAAGCTTGCTGTATAAACTCCATCTATCATGAAACCACATCCATTGTTCTGGATACTTTCTGATTACTTCTTCCATTTTATTTATAAGAAGCTGTGTATTTCTCTGTACATCTTCTTTAAAATTATTAGTTTTAGTAAATTTTATCTGTTCTACAACTTTTATTGTACAAGAATTATCTTTGTGCATAATATTATATCCCCATACAAATGGAATATCATATTTTAGAGCAAGTGAAATAGCTCCAGTAGGAGCGTTTGTACTCTCACCAAAGAAATTAACAGTAGCTCCTTTATCTCTGTGGTCACTGAATAATGCAATTATTCCTTTATTGTTAAGTCTTTCTATAAGTTCTTTGCTTGTTCTCTTATTTTTTTGTAAAATTGTAAGATTAAGGTCATTTTTTCTGCTTTCATTTATAAATTTATCAAGATATGGATTTCTTTGTTTTTTTGCAACAGTAGTAACATCATAACCTTCTCCAGCTTTTACAGTAGCCTCCATATTACCTAAATGAAGTGTAGAAACTACAACACCTTTATTTTCAGCAGCAGCTTTATGTAAAATTTCTATATTTTCAATTTTTACTCTTCCAGGTTCATTTAAATATTTTCCAAACCATAAAGTACACAAAAAAGCTTTTAACATTATTTTAAAAGATTCAAGAGCAATTTTTTCTCTTTCCTTTTCAGTTTTTTCTGGGAAAGCAAGTTTAAGGTTAGCAAGAGCTATTTTTCGTCTTTTTATTACTATTTTATATCCAAGCCAACCTAAAAATTCTGCAAATTTAAATCTAGCATTTTCGGGAAAAAGGAGGATAATAAATCTAAAAAACATAATTATCCAATATTGTATTCTATATATCATGAAACTATCTCCTATATTAAAATTATTATTTTAGCAGAAACATTATAACACAAAATACTAAAAAGGTAAATTAATCAATACTCAATTTCACTAAAATTATTAATTTTTAATCTCAAATTTATAAACTATGCAATAAACTGCCATAGGAATTTAAGTATGTCAATATTGATTTATTTTTTAAATTTTTTAATTATATTTTATTGTTATAAATATATTCAATAGTTTTATAATTTATATATTCATTTTATTCTCATTGATATTGTTGAGAAGAAGTGTATATGGTATAATAAAAATATTGACATCTATGGAGGATTGACTTATGAAAAAAGTTATATTAATACTGGTTATATTATTATTTACAAGCTGTTATAAAAGAAGAATTGAAGATATTTCAAAGCAGGAAATAAAAAATGGAATAATATATAAAATTAATGAAGTTAAACCATACAGTGGAACATTTATAGAAAAATATGAAGAAGATAAATTTCATATAATACAAGATAAAAATGGAGAAAATAAAAGTTATTACAAAGGTGGAAAAATAAGGAAAGAAGTAGTATACAAAAATGGAGTAAAGGAAGGAACAGAAAAAACATATTATCCAAATGGACAATTAAAAATAGAAATCATATATAAAAAAGGAACAAAAGAAGGGAAAATGAAAAGATATTATCCTAATGGGCAGCTGCAATATGAAGTCTTTTATAAACATGGAGAGAAAGAAGGTATAGAAAAAACATACTATAAAAATGGAAATTTAAGATTAGAAATTCCTTATAAAAACTCTAAAATAGTTGGAGTAGAAAAAAGATATTATGAAAGTGGAGAATTGTTTGGAGAAATCACATATAGTAATGAAGATGTAAAAGAAGTTTACTATGAAAAAAATGGAGAGATTAAAGAATAATTTGATAAAAATAACTGTCTTGTGGCAGTTTTTTTTATTTACTTAAAGTAGTAATGAAATAAAAAAGGAACTTAGATAAAAAAGTTAGTATAAATAACATAGCAGAAAAAATTAAGCAATATAAAGAGTTGGTATTTTTTAAATTAAATTATAAAGATAAGGTGCATTTGGAATAGTTTAAAATCAGCAACATAAAAAAGTCAAAATTTGGTATTATAATTGCTTAGAATAAGTTCATATGTTATAATTTTAGAGAAAATAGAAATAAGAAAATAATTAAAATCATAGAGGTGAAGTAATGAAAATAGGTATAATTGGTGCAATGAATGAAGAAGTAGCAGAATTAAAAGCTGTAATGAGTGATATAAAATCTGAAAATATTGGAAACCTTGAATTTTTTAATGGTAAACTTTTAGGAAAAGATGTAATATTAGTTGAAGGTGGAATAGGAAAGGTAAATGCTGCAATATGTGCTACGCTTATGATTAATCATTTCAAAGTAGATAAAGTATTGTTCACAGGAGTAGCAGGAGGAGTAAATCCTGATATTAATATAGGAGACATAGTTATAGGAAAGGAACTTATAGAACATGATTTTGACAGCACAGCTTTTGGATATGAATTGGGGCAGATACCAAGAATGGATACTTATATATTTAAAGCAGACCAGTATTTAGTTGACATAGCCTGCAATGTAGCTGAAAAAGAATTTGGGAAATCTAGAGTATGCGTAGGACGTATAGTAAGCGGAGATGAATTTGTTGCATCAATAGAAAGAATAAATTGGCTGAGAGATACATTTAAAGCTGATTGTACAGAAATGGAAGGAGCAGCAGTAGCACATGTATGTCATGTATTTAATATGCCTTTTCTTATAATAAGAGCAATATCTGATAAAGCTAATCATGATGCAAAAGTTGATTTCCCTGAATTTGTAAAATTGGCAGCTAAAAATTCAAAAACTATAATAGAAGGTATATTAAACAGGCTTTAATGAAATTATTGGAGAGATGAAAATGGATATAAATAAATTATTAGATGAACTTTATTCATACTCAATGCATGGAATAAAATTGGGCTTAGAAAACATAAAAAAAATATGTGAAGAATTGGGGAATCCTCAAAATTCATATAAGATAATTCATATAGCAGGAACTAATGGAAAGGGATCAACTGCTACAACTTTAGAAACTATATTACTTGAAGCAAATCATACTGTGGGAAAATATACTTCGCCTCATATATTAAAATTTAATGAAAGAATAAGGGCAAATGGTAAAGATATTTCAGATGAGGATATAGCTAAATATTATGAAATAGTTAAAAATGCTGTAGAAAATGTAAAAATAAAACCAACATTTTTTGAAGTAACAACAGCTATGATGTTTAAATATTTTCAAGATAAGGAAGTGGACTATGTAATACTTGAAACAGGTATGGGTGGTAGATTTGATGCCACTAATATTACAAAAGCAGATTTATGTATAATAACTAATGTCACTTTAGACCACACTGAATATTTAGGAGATACTATATATAAAATAGCCAAAGAAAAAGCAGGAATAATAAAGAAATGTCCTAAAGTAATAGTAGCAGATAATAACAATGAATTTTTGAAAGCTATAAGTGAAGAAAAAGCGAAAATAATCAACGTTTTAGAAAAATATAAATATGCTGAAGAAAAACTTGATTTCAAAAGATTTATAACAGAAATAAAAATAGATGGAGAAATTTTTGAATTTTCTTTGTTTGGAGATTATCAATTTAAAAATTTTCTTTGTGCTTATGAAGCAGCATTAGAACTGGGAATACCAAAAGAAATAATAAAGAGAGCAAGTAAGAAAGTAGTATGGCAATGCAGATTTGAAAGATACAGTATTAATCCTCTTGTAGTACTAGATGGAGCTCATAATCCAGATGGAATGACAGAGTTAAAAAAAGTAATAGAAAAAGGTTATAGTCCAGAAGAGGTAGTAGCTATTGTATCTATATTAAAAGATAAAGATATAAAAAATATGTTGAAGATTTTAAAAAGTGTCTCATCAACTTTAATATTGACATCCCTTGCTGAAAATCCAAGAGGAGTTTCTGGTGAGGAAATATGCAAACAACTTTCAGATACAGAAGGATGTAGTATAGAAAATGATTTGATAAAAGCTTATAAAAAAGCTTTATCTTTGAATAAAAAAATAATTCTTATATGTGGGTCTTTTTATCTTTTGAGTAAATTTAAAGAGGAAATAAATGAGTAGAAAAGTAAATACTTTAGGAATTTTAATAAAAATTTCAATTTTAGGAGTTTTTATATTTTATGAGCATAAGATGTTTGAGGAATATAAAAGAAGTAAAAAAAATCTTGAATATGGGCAAAAAATTATTAATAAAGAAGTGAGAGATTCTTTTTTACAGAGAAAAGAAAACTTTTACTTAGATAAGGATTATCAGCAAAATTTTGATAAATTAAAAAAAACTGTACCTGAAAATGAAATACCAGAAGAATTTCAAGGGGGAATAGTCTTTGAACAGAGTTAGAAAGTATAAAGAAAGTGTTATAGTAAGAGATATAATGGAGCATTTTAATATGGAGCTGATAAATGATGGAGATCTAGATTTTGAAATAAATACTCCAAGTCTATATCAAATAGGATATGAGCTGATAGGCTTTTTTGATGAAGATGAAGATGAACTAAATAAATATCTTCATATATATGGGAAAAAAGAAGCTATGTTTGTAGAGCAATTATCCCCAGAAAAAAAAGCAGATATATGGAATAAATATTTTACATATAATTTCCCAGCTCTTATTATAACTGGAGAAACAAAAGTTACAAAAGAAATGATAGAGGCTGCTAAAAAGAATAATAAAGCTATATTGAAAAGTTCCATGAGAACATCTAAAACTATAAGAGAATTAAAGTTTTTTCTATCTAAAGAGCTAGCTGAAGAAAAAATGATCAATGGTTATATGCTTCTTGAAATACTTGGAGTTGGAGTCATGCTTACTGGTTATGAGGACGCAAAAATTGGAGTGACTATAGAACTTTTAGAAAGAGGGCATAAACTTATAACTGATAATAATCTTATTATAAAAAGAGTGGCTGAAAATGATTTAGAAGGATATAATCGTTTTGATAAAACTATAATGGATAGTCATTTTTTTATAGTGAATAATAAAGATAGAAGTAAAATAGATGTAACTACTCAATTTGGAATAAAAGCAACAAGAAAAATGAAAAGAATAGATATGCTGGTAGTACTTGAAGAATGGGATGAGAAAAAGTTTTATGATAGGCTTGGTTTAGATGAAGTATATGAAGAATTTTTAGGAGAAAAAATTCCAAAAGTGACTGTACCTGTAAGAAAGGGAAGAAATCTTGCAATAATTCTGGAAACAGCAGCTTTAAATTATAGATTAAAAATGATGGGAGTAAATTCAGCTGAATATTTTATGAAAGAATCTAAGAAAATAATAGCAGCAAATAGAGCAAAACAAGGAGATAGTAATATGAATAATGGTAAACTGCTTCCAGTTAGAAAATTAAAAAATGAATTTAACCTAAAGGTTTTACATGGAGAAGATAAGTTAGATAATACATATATAAAAACTACAGGAATACACCGACCATCTTTAGCATTATCAGGGTATGTTGATATGTACGAAGATGAGGGTTACACAGGGGTTCAACTTTTCTCAAAAGTAGAATTTAAATATTTGGAAAGTTTATCTGAAGAAAAAAGAATAGAAAATTTGAAAAGATATTTAGAATTTCATTTTCCAATAATAGTTCTTACGTCTGATACCGAAATGCCTCAATACTTTTTTGAACTAATAAAAGAAAAAAATCTTATATTGTGCAGAAGTCCATATAAAAAATCTTCTCAACTAATAGCAAATTTTAATGGATTTCTAGAGACATATTTTACTCCTAATTTATCACTTCATGGAGTATTTTTGGAACTATATGGATTTGGAGTACTTCTTGTAGGAAAAAGTGGAATAGGAAAAAGTGAAACAGCACTTGAACTTATTCATAGAGGCCATAGACTAATAGCTGATGATATGGTAAAATTTGTAAAAGATGTAAGTGGAGATATAATAGGTAAAGCAGCTAAACTTCCTTATTTTATGGAGATAAGGGGATTAGGAATAATAGACATAAAGACTCTATATGGATTGGGAGCTGTAAGAATAAATAAAAAATTAGATATCATAATAGAATTAAAAGAACAAGAAAGGGATAATTATCTTACATCTGTAGATTATCAAAGTACTTCATCAGAAATATTAGGAAATAGAATCCCTAAAGTAATATTATATATTTCATCTGGAAGAAATGCAGCAGCAATGGTGGAGATAGCTGTTATGAATCTTATGGCAATAATGCTTGGTCATGATCCAGAAAAGCTTTATAGTGAAGGATTAAAAAGAATGACTGAAGAAGAAAGAAAAATTTTAGAGACTTAGTTGGGAGGGAAATTTGGATAATTTCTTAGATATAAAAAATAAAATAATAAAAAGTAAAAAAATATTCATAACTGCTCATGTAAATCCAGATGGAGATGCAGTAGGTGCAGGATTAGCTTTGTTATCTGGTATTGAAAAATTTAATAGTAACTGTGAAGTAAGATTTGTTCTTCAAGATAAAACTCCTGATAGGGTAAAATTTTTAGAACTAGAAAAAAGGGCGGAGATATATGATAAAAATAAAAAATATGATATGGATCTTGCTATATGTGTTGACAGTGCTACTTTAGAAAGAATAGGAGAAGTTGAAAAGGCCATAAAAAATATATTTACAATAAATATTGATCATCATATTAGTAATCCTAAATATGGAGATATAAATTATCTAGAAAATGTTTCTTCTACAAGTGAGATAATATATAAATTTTTAAAATTTTTAGATGTTGAAATTGATATAAATATAGGAGAAGCACTTTATACTGGACTTGTAAATGATACAGGAAATTTTAAGCATGGTAATGTAACAGAAGAGACATTTAAGATGGCAGGATATCTGGTAAAAATAGGAGTTGATAATTCTAAAATAGTGAGAGAATTTTTAAATACTAAAAGTATTGCTGCAATAAAATTTTTAGGTCAAGCTATGTATGAAATGAAATTTGATGAAAAAAAGAAATTAGCTTATTTTTATCTTGACAATAAAGATTTTATGAAAAATGGGGGAAGAAAAGAAGATACAGAGGAAATAGTAGAAAATCTAATATCATATGAAAAAGCAGAGGTATCTTTGTTTTTAAGAGAAGATAAAGTAGGAATTATTAAAGGAAGTATGAGAAGTAAGCATGATATAGATGTAAATAGTATAGCGGGAATGTTTGGTGGTGGTGGACATCTTAAAGCTTCTGGTTTTACAAGTGAGCTTTCAGCTGAAGAAATTGTTAGAATGATTTTAGAAAAACTATAAGGAGAGTGAAAAATGAAATCAAGAAATATTATAGGAATGATTTTTATATCCCTTCTTCTTTTATCTTGTGGAAAAACAGGAGTAGAAAGTAATATAAAAAAAGATGATAAAGTAGTTAGTTTAAGAGAATATACTACTTTAAAAGAAACTACTCTTCCTAAGAGAAGAGTGGTTATTGGAAAAGTAAAAAATTATTCAAGATTTGGAACACAGAGAACAGATATAACAACAAAAGATATTCTTGCTTCTGAATTTTCAAATTCTGGAAGATTTAATGTATTGGAAAGAAGTGATTTGGATTCTGTTCTGGAAGAACTAGCATTTTCTAATACTTTAGGAGAAAAATCACTGTTATCAAGGCAAAAGTTTCTTGATACAGATTTCATAGTAATAGGAAGCGTGACAAAATATGCATTAAACACTACAGGGAATAAATCTTTATTTTCAAAAAGTAAGGAACAAAAGGCAGAAGTTGTTATAGAGCTAAAAGTAATAGATGTAACTAATGGAAAAGTTTGGATTGAAACTGGAGAAGGAAGTTCAAGTATTACCTTTGGAACAGTACTTGGAGCAGGAACATATGGATCATATACTTCTTTGGAAGAAGAAGCCTTTAGAGCAGCAGTAATACAAGGTGTAGAAAAAATAGTAAAAAAATTAGACTCAATGCCTTGGAGTGCAAGTATTGTTAAAAAATCAGGAAATAATATAATAATCAATTCAGGAGCTAACAGTAATTTAAAATTAGGAACTGAAATGGAAGTATATAAAATAGGTGCTCCAATAGAGTATAGAGGAGAAATTTTAGGATATGAAGAAGAAAGAGTAGGAAGTGCAGTTGTAACAAATTATATTGGTGAAGAAGCTTCTTCTTTGAGATACGAAGGGAAAAACTTTAATGCCCCTGGTATTGTAAAAATAAAAAAATAAATTAGGTTGAAAAAATATAAATAAAATAGTATCCTTAATGTATAAGTACTAAATGATTAAGAGGAGATAAAATATGGATATGGATGTCAATATAGTTTTTGTAAAACCGACTAAATTTGAAGATTGTATGAAGTGTATAGAACATATAAAAAAAGATAGAATAGTCCACATAAATCTTTATGATTTAGATGCAAGTGATTCACAAAGAATATTAGATTATATCAGTGGAGCTGTATATATTCAAGAAGGGCAAATAGTAAATCCAGGAGAGAAAGTATTCTGTACTATTCCTAAAAATAAAAAATTTGTATTTGAATATAAAGATAGAAGTAGTGTTATGGATTCAAGATATGATGAAGAAGAAGAAATAATTCCGTCATATAAAAAATAACCTAGTAGAAAATAAAAAATACTGACTGAGAATTTAATTAAAATAGATTTAAGTCAGTTTTTTTTATTTCAAAAATATTTAATAAAATTAATAGTCTATTAATATAAAAAATAAAATACTTTAAAAAATGTAAAAAACTTGTTGACGGAAAGGGTTAATTATGATATTATAATCCTTGTCCACGAGAAAAGGGGACAGAAAAGAAAAGCGATAAAAAAGGACATTAACAACAGAATAGAGAGAGAAGAAAAAATCAACAAACAATAAATAGGTGTAAATAATCAGTTAAAAAACTGAGTAAATAGATTGAACGAAGAGTTTGATCCTGGCTCAGGATGAACGCTGACAGAATGCTTAACACATGCAAGTCTACTTGATCCTTCGGG
>NZ_JAWDXO010000046.1 GCF_032477075.1 Fusobacterium sp.
TTTTAATAACTTTTTTCATTTTTCCTCCCAGATTTTTTTCATATGCAGAATATACAATTCTATATACGTGAATAATATTATATCCATTTAATTCTTAAAGTCAAGAGATAAACTCCTATTCTTAACTCTGCTTAACATCAATTAACAATTATCCATATTTCATTTGAATAAAAAAGAAACTGATTATCTTGATTCTTAATCAGTCTCTCATATTTTTTACTATTTTAATTTTTCCATAAAATCTTTTACTAATTTTTCTCTCATATCTTCATATTTTTCAGGAACTGGATATCCTTTTAGTTTTATTTGAGGTTTATTTTTTCCATGAAAATCGCTGCCAAATGTCATAAGAAGATTATTTTTTTCAGCTTTGTTATAGAAATATTCTATCTGTTCTAAAGAATGATATGTGCTAAATACTTCAATACCATCTATTCCTTCTTTTATTATATCATCTACTATTTCCAAACAATTTTTAAAGTTATTTCCTGGATGAGCCAATACAGCTAATCCTCCGCTTTCTTTTATCAGTTTTATTATTTCAGTCATAGATCTGAATTCAATAGGAATGTAAGCTATTTTTCCCTGTGAAAAAAAATCCCAATAAAAATGTACAAAAGGCATATCGCTCTTCATTCCATTATTAAAGTATTCCTTCAACAATGGATTATTTCTATTTTTCTCTTCTTCCAGTACTACTTCTCCAATTATTTCTCCTGTAACAATATTTCCATCAGCTATTCTGAATATTTTTTGCTCATCTATTATTAAATCAGTATTAGCTTTTAATTTTTCTATTTTAATTTTAGCTATTGCTATCTCTTTTTCAAATATTTCTTTCTCTATTTCAAGAAATTCTTTTCTTTTATAATCTATACCATATCCAAGCATATGAAGATTTATACCTTTATATACACAATCTATCTCTATTCCGCTTATTATTTTTATTCCTGTTTTTTTTCCTGACTCTATCATTTCACCTGTTCCTTTTACAGAGTTATGATCTGTCAAGGCCATTATTTCCATTCCCTCTTCTTTTCCTATTTTAATTATCTCTTCTGATGAAAATTCACCATCATCACTATATAAAGAATGTATATGTAAATCTATATTCTTGCTCATACCTTCCCCCTTCTACTTCTATTACATATATTTTATCAGAAAACTCTAAACTATTCTTCTTTTTTTCTGTAATCTTATCATTTTATACTCTTAATTTTATCTATTTTTACTTTATAAATATAATTTTTAATAAAATAAAAAGGATTTAAAAAAATTATTTAGAAAACAAGACATAAGGTTGCTACTACTTAATTATTTAACTTAAGGAGGTGTATTTATGTATTTTAAGATTTTCAAAGCTAAAAATGAACAATTTTATTTTAATGGATATGGGAACAATCATGAAATTATCCTTACAAGTGAAATGTATAAAACTAAGCAAGCTGCTCTTAATACAGTTGATGCCATCAAGTCTCAAGCAGAAAAAGCTGAGGTTAAAGATGAAACTGAAAAAAAATAATCCATTTGCCTTCTCTTAAAGAGAGGGCATTATTTTTTTATATATTTTTTAGACTCTTATTTCTTCTATATCTCTTTTTTAAATTTATTCCCCTATATTTTTGTAAAAGAATTTTTAAAAAAATTCATTAAAATATAAACCATTTTTTTCTATCTTCTAATATATTTTCCTTTATAATTCTTTAATATATTGATAACATATAGCTTTTTTAGTTACTAATACAAAGCTAATCATATATAAAAATTTTAATTCTTCCTTATAAATCTGAATGAAATAATCTTAACTGATAAACTTAATAAAAATATATACAAATTATAAAAGTCACCTATAAGACACACCATTGTATTAAAAGTACATGTAATTGTATACAAAATGACATAAAACTAATATAAAATTATATCAATCAGATATAAAATAATTATCAATTTATAATAATTTTATATGAAAGGAGAGATGGAATTTTATGAAGTTATTTATATTATTGCCTATAATATTGATTTTAATGTACTTTTATTATAAAAAGAAAAGAATGAATTACTCTGAAAAAGACTTTCAAATAATAGTTCAAGATATAATTCTTAGAAAAAAACAGATTTTAACACTCGAATTTTTAGAATTAAAAAGAAAAGAAAAAAATATCTCTATTTCTCAACTAACAAAAGAAACAGAAATCGGAGAAAATGAGTTATTAAAAATATTAACTGGAGGTTACGACCTATCAACAAAAGAAAAACTTAAAAGGTATTTAAATTTAGTAGAATTATTATTTCTGGAAATTGGAATTAATAGAATAGTTTTGACTGAAATATGGGAAAAAAATCTAAAATAGCTTTAATTATTTAAAATAAATTTAGGAGGAAATTATGAAACTGACACAAGAAACTTATTACGGAATAAAATTGGTAGAATCTTTAGGGAATTTAAACAAAGGAGATATAAAATCAGCTGCTGAGTTATCCTCAGAATTAGGAATATCAGTGAAATTTATACTAAAGATATTAAGAAGATTAAAACAAGCAAATATTTTAGATTCATACCGTGGAATAACAGGTGGTTACAGCCTAAAGAAAAAAACAGTAAGTTTATATGAAATTATAGAAATACTGCAAGGTGAACTATATATAGTAAATGAGTTCAAAGATAAAAAGAAAGATAATTCTGGTTTCAGAAGTGAATTAGAAAAAATTCAAAAAGATAATATAGAAAGATTAAAAAAATTAGAAATAAAGAAAAAAGAATAGAAGCAGCTCGAAAAACTAGGAAATTTTTATTCCTAGTTTTTTTATTTTTAAATTATAAAAAATTTTTTTATAAAATAGTAAAGGAAATTTAAAAATAATCGGGAATATAATAATAAATTCAAAGTATATGAAAAAAAATAAAACACTTGAAAATAAAAAAATTACCCTTCCTTAATATTTTTATGGAGAGAAATATTTCAATAATAAAACATGAAAAGTAAAAATAGGAGGTTAAATGAAGCTGACATTAGAAAGTTATTATGGAATAAAGTTAGTTAAATATTTATCAAACAAGAGAGATATTGTAAGTTTAAGAGATATTGCTGGCGAATTAAACATATCTCCTCAGTTTACACTTAAAATTTTAAAAATATTGAAAGAGACAGAAATGCTGGTATTATATGAAGGAAAGCCAACAAAATGTGAATTAAAAAAAGAGGAAGTTAGCTTTTATGAAATTATTTATACATTTCAAGGAGAACTTTTTCTAATTGATCCCTTTAAAGAGAAAAAAGAAGATAATTGCAGTTTCAGAAGCGAGTTAGAAAAAATTCAAGAAGATAGTATAAAAAGATTAAAAAAATTGAAAATATGGAAAAGAAAATAAAAACTACTAAAACAAAGTCTTTCATCCATTATTTTCCAATTTTTCAAGTACTTTCAATAATTAAATTAATTAGAAATTCACTTTATTTTAGTTATTTTCATCTTTTTTAGTTTATCTATAATATCATTTTGTAGATCTTTAAGTTCAGTTACCCATAATTCTTTTTCTTTTTTCTTCTTTTTAAATTCAGATACAAGATATAATTCCCCTTGAATTACCATTATTATTTCATATAAATTTATCTCATCTACTTTAAGATTATATCCTCCCTTTATTCCCCTATGAGCCTCAACAATCTCAGCTTTTTTTAAAATTTGCAGAATTTTTAAAGCAAATTTTAATGAAATGTTTTTTTCACTTGCTATTTCCTTTGCAGGGACAATCTCTCCCTCTGGAAAAGTTGATAAAAACTTTATCATTTTTATTGCTTCATAACTTTCTTGTATAATTTTCATATTTCTCCCCCTCTTGTTCATAAAACCATTAATCATATTATACTAGAAATAATAAAGTTTTATAAGCATTTTATTTATAAATTCTATTAAAAAAAGAAAATGATCTTTTACTATGAAACACAATAAAAGATCACTTTGCTTTTATAATTAACTACTTACTATCATATTCTTGAAAAAATATTTTTATCTTTTTTTTAATTCTTTGAATTGCATTGTCTACTGATTTTACTTTTTTCCCTGTTTCCTTAGCTATTTCTGTATATGTCATTTCTAATAGAATGTATTCAAAAAGCTCTTTCTCCATTTCACTTAAACTTGTTTTCACATATTTCATTAATGCTATATATTTTTCTTTCTCTAAATAAATTTCTTCTGGATTATAATAATCTGCTGTTTTTCCTGAATTATCATAATAATCACAATTCTTTTTAACATTTTGAATCTGAGCAGAAAAAGATGAACTTAATACTTTATTTTTCTTAGAATTTGAAATTTTAATTGCAGTTATTAAATGTCTTCTTATACAAAGAGTTGCAAAAGTTTTAAATGAAGCTTTCTTATTAAACTTGTAATAATTAACAGCTTTTAAAAGTCCAATCCTTGCTTCTTGAAGAACATCTTCTTTGTCACCACCAATAATAAAAAAATTTCTTGCTGAAAGATGAATAAGGTTGTTAAAAGATTCAAAAATTTCATCCATAGCTTCATCATTTCCTTCTTTAGCTTCTTGAATCAATTGTAAATATTTCATAAAATCACTCCCTCTATTTTACTTTATTGGTTAAGTATATTTTTTATGATATTTTTAAATTTAATTAATTAAACATAATACTTTTATAGTTCTTCAATCAAACAAATAACATCATTACAACTCTTATTAACTTACCTAATTAAGTATAATATAAAGGCTATAAACTATAAAAAATAAATTATACAAATAATAATTTATGAATAAATTAATAGAAAATTTTAAAAATAACTTTCTCTTAAAACGTTTTCAGTTAAAAAGAATTCCTTACAAAAAGCCTCTTCTTTTTATAATTTAAACTTCTTGATAAATAAATTAGTAATATTATTCTCCAAAATATTTCAATTCCTTTTTAATTTTTTATTTTTTTAAAAATTTACATAAAAAAGAATTTGAAATTATTAAAGTATAATCTTAATATAGATATTTCCTCAAAGACGTTTATATATAGTTATAAAAAAGAGCCTCTTTCTCCAGAGGCTCTTTTTTGTATAAAATATAAGGAGAGCAGTAATATAATTACTCCCTACATTGTTTATTATTCTTTTACAAATACTTTTTCTAATTCTCCTACATACATTATATGATAATCTCTATCTGGGTAACATTCTTTATCAGAATCTTTATCTATAAAAAATTGTTCTTCTAAAGGTTGTGAATAAAGTTTTCTACATATAATAACTGTTTCAGCTTCTTTAAATACAGGAACTTCATTTTCATGATCTATAGTTAATCCTACTTTCTCTATTTTATTTTCATTTTTTCCAGAAGCTGTTCCCAAATAACCCAACTGTTTTCTGTAGCTTTCATCAAAAAAAGTAAGTGAAAATCTTTCAGCCTCATCTACAAATCCCTTAGTAAAACGTTGAGGACGAATAAAAATAAAAACTACATTCTTCTTCCAGAGAACTCCAAATCCTCCCCATGAAGCTGTCATAGTATTTATTTCTTCACTATTTTTCTCAGCAGTTATAAGCATCCATTTCTTTCCTATCATTTCAAAAGTATTTTCGTTTATTTTCTCTGCTTTGATTTCTTTAAAATTTTTCATGCACTACCTCCTGCTCTTTATTTTTTGCATTTTCTTCATATTTGAATTATAATATAGATATTGAATAAAGTACAGAATTTTCAATAATATCCATCACAAGGAGAGCTTATGAATAAAATACATTATTTAAAAGGAGATGCAGTGTATCCTCAGGCAAAAGGAAATATTATCATTGCTCATATATGTAATGATATAGGAGTATGGGGAAGAGGTTTTGTTGTTGCTCTTTCAGCCAGATGGATAGCTCCTGAAATTGAGTATCTCATATGGCGTAAAGAAGGAAATGACTTTTCTCTTGGAAATGTCCAGTTTGTAAAAGTTACTACTGCTGTAACAGTCGCCAATATGATTGCTCAACATGATATCATATCAAAAAATGGTGTCCCTCCTATCAGATATGATGCTCTTGAAATATGTTTAGAAAAAATAACACAAAGAGCTGTTGAGTTGGAAGCTTCTATACATATGCCAAGAATAGGAAGTGGTTTTGCTGGAGGAAGCTGGAAAGTTATTGAAGATATTATTCTTAAAGCAATTATTTCTAAGTATATTGAAGTTTATATATATGATTTATAAAAGAAAGGGGGAGTTATGGAAATATCCCTGTTAGATATAAAAGAACATGTAAAAAAATATGCCAGTGCTATATCAAATCTGATAAATGTTGATGTTGGTGTAGTTGATAAAAATATGATGAGAGTTACAGGAACTGGTCTGTACAAAAATATTGAAGGAGTATCAGCTCTTGGAAGTGTATATAAAAACTCTCTTAAAACTGGAAAAACAAATATAATTGAAAATCCAAGGCAACATGATCTATGTACTGAGTGTCTGGACAAAAATAAATGCAGAGAAAAACTTGAAATAGCCACTCCTATTTATTGTCGTGATGAAATTGTAGGTGTCATTGGACTTGTCTGCTTCAGTGATAAACAGAAAAAAAAGATACTTTCTGACATTGATTCATACTTAAATTTTACAAAACAAATAGCTGAATTTATAGGGATAAAATTCTATGAATATCAAGAAAATCTTATGCAAAAAGATAGAGAATCTACTTTAAATACAATAATTGATAATATCAGCAAAGGTGTCATAATCAGTGACTGTAATGATGTTATCATTAAGATAAACAACATTGCTATTACCAAATTAAAGCTTAAATCAGATGTTTTAGGAAAAACTATGAAACTTGTCAGTCAAAATGACTATCTTATGAATGAAGAAGTTTTTAACATGGTAATAGAAAATGAAGAATACAATGTTGCTGGAAAAATAATTCCTTTAAAGTCTTTCAATAAAACAAGAAGCAACGCTTTTGTTTTTGAAGATGTAAAAAAAATCAGTAGAAATATTCTTGAAATAACAAGCAGTGACAATATGATCACTTTAGAAAATATTCATGGAACTTCTGCTGCTACACAATATCTCAAAGAAAACATTCAAAAAATAGCTAATACTAATTCTACAGTTCTCATTACAGGAGAAAGTGGAACTGGTAAGGAACTGGTGGCTCGTTCTCTTCATTCACATGGAAACAGAAGAAACAAACCTTTTGTTGTAATAAACTGTTCTGCTATTCCAGATACTCTTCTGGAAAGTGAACTTTTTGGATATGTAAAGGGAGCATTTACTGGAGCCAGTCAAAATGGACGTATGGGAAAATTTGAGCTCGCTAATACAGGAGTTATTTTTCTTGATGAAATAGGAGATATGCCTCTTTATCTTCAAGCTAAAATATTGAGAGTAATTCAAGAAAAGAAGATAGAACGTATAGGTTCAAATAAAAGTATTGATTTAGATATAAAAATAATTGCTGCCACTAATGTAGATTTAGAAAAAAAAATAATGGAGCAGAAATTCAGAGGGGATTTATACTATAGATTGAATGTAATTCCTATCAAACTTCTTCCATTGAGAGAAAGAAAAGAAGATATTCTTCCCATTATCAACAGCTTGATAGATAAATATAACAAGCTTTCAGACAAATATGTTCATTCAATAGATGATGATGTAAAAAGGGCTCTTATCAAATATGAATGGCCTGGAAATGTGAGAGAACTAGAAAATGTCATGGAACTTATGATAAATATGAGCGGAAGCAATGGTATAATTTCTTCAGATCTTCTTCCTGAAAATATTCTTCATCACTATGACAATATTTCTTCATCTATAGATGAATTACTTATTAATGATAAACTAGAACTGGAAGATTTTGAAAAAATAGAAAAGATGTATATAGAGAAATCTCTAAAAAAATATGGTGATGATACTGAAAGTAAAAAATATATAGCTGATAAGATGAATATTGGTCTTACTACTCTATATAGAAAAATGAAAAAATATGATATAAAGTAATGGAGGAATCTATGAAAAACTTAAATCTTCTAATAAAGCCTGCTTCAAGCAGCTGCAATCTTAGATGCAGATACTGCTTTTACCATGATATAGCAGATAATAGGAAGATACCAAATTATGGAATAATGAATGATACTACCCTTGAAAATATGGTTAGAAATGCTTTTCAGACTGCTGAAAATTCTCTTAACTTTGCTTTTCAAGGTGGAGAGCCTACTTGTGCAGGCATTGATTTTTTCAGAAAATTTCATAGTTTTGTTGAAAAATATAATATCAATAATATAAATGTAAATTTTTCTCTTCAAACAAATGGTACTCTGATAAATAAGGACTGGATATCATTATTTAAAAAATATAATTATCTTATAGGTTTATCAATTGATGGAAATAAAGAAATTCATGATAAATTCAGACTTGATATTCAAGGAAATGGTACCTTTAGAAGAGTTTTAAAAACTGCCAAAGATTTCTCTAAATATGGAGTGGAATTCAATATTTTATGTGTAGTAAATAAAGCTGCTGCCAAAAATGGGAGGCTCATTTATAACTTCTTTAAAAATAATGGATTTAGATATTTCCAATTTATTCCATGTTTAGACAATTTTGAAGGAGGAGAAGAGGATTTCTCTCTGACTGCTGATGACTATGGAAAATTTCTTGATGAAACTTTTGATGAATGGTATAAAGATATTATTTCTGGAAAAAAAATAAGCATAAGATATTTTGATAATCTTATCAGAATGGTTCTTGGTCAGGAACCTGAAGCCTGTGATATGATTGGTCACTGTAACCTCAATGGAATCATAGAAGCTGATGGAAGTTTGTATCCCTGTGATTTTTATGTTTTAGATGAATATAAGCTTGGAAATGTAAATAATACTCCCATTGATGAATTATTCAAAAGTGATATAGAGAAAGAATTTTTAAAAACTTCTATAAATACAAATGATAAATGTAAAATATGTAGATACTTGAAATTGTGTCGTGGTGGCTGCAGAAGACATAAGCAAATAAATGAACAAGGAATTTTAGAAAATAGGTTTTGTTCCAGTTATATAAGTTTCTTTGATAAAAATAGTCCAAAACTTGTTAAAATAGCTGAATTTCTTTTAAAAAATCAATAGAAATATTGAGACTCTTTCAAAGGGTCTCTTTTATATTGGTAAAATCAAAAAATAGTGCATATATTTTCTTTTTTTCTATGTCAAATATATTTTTTCTGATATACTAATAATATTGATATTAAAAATAAAAAAATTTATATATAAGGAGAAATTAATTTTTATGAGTATCTTAGATGTAAGCAATGTTAGTCATGGATTTGGTTCAAGAAAAATCCTTGAAGATGCCTCTTTTCGTCTTCTAAAGGGAGAACATATTGGACTGGTAGGAGCCAATGGAGAGGGAAAAACTACTTTTTTAAATATAATCACTGGAAAGCTTCTTCCTGATGAGGGAAATATAACTTGGTGTAACCATATTACAACTGGATATCTTGATCAATACAGCACTCTTGAAAAAGGTAAAACTATCCGTGATATTCTTCGTTCAGCCTTTTCTCATATGTATGAACTAGAAAAAGAAATGTTAACTGCCTATGATAAGATGGCTGATTGTACTCCTGAAGAGATGGAAGCTCTTATAGAAGATGCTGGGGAAATTCAAAGTATATTGGAAAGTGGTGATTTTTATTCACTAGACTCTAAAATAGAAGAATATGCAGGTGGTCTTGGACTTGTTGACATTGGCCTTGATCGTGATGTTTCTGAGTTGTCAGGTGGGCAGAGAGCAAAAATACTTCTTGCTAAAGTTCTATTGGAAAATCCAATGATATTGATATTGGATGAGCCTACCAATTTCCTAGATGAAAATCATATTATCTGGCTGAAAAATTTTCTTCAAAACTATGAAAATGCTTTTATTCTTGTTTCTCATGATATTCCATTTTTAAATGATGTTGTAAATGTAATATATCATGTTGAAAATGCTGTACTTACTCGTTATTCTGGAGATTACTATCAATTCAGAGAAATGTATGAACTGAAAAAAAGACAGATAGAGCAGGCATTTAAAAAACAGCAGAAAGAAATAGCTCATCTTAAAGATTTTATTGCACGAAATAAAGCTCGGGTAGCTACTACAAATCTGGCAAAAGATCGTCAGAAGAAATTAGATAAAATGGATATAATTGAAATAGCTAAAGAAAAGATAAAACCTTCATTTGAATTTTTACCTGCTCGTACTCCAAGCCGTGAGGTTATTACTGCTGTAAATCTTGTAATAGGTTATGATGAACCTCTGACAGAACCTCTAAATTTTACAGTAGAGCGTAACCAAAAAATAGCTATAAAAGGAGTTAATGGACTGGGAAAATCTACTCTGTTAAAAACACTTCTTGGTATTATAAAACCAGTATCTGGAGAAGTTGAACATGGACAATTCCTTGAAATAGGATATTTTGAACAAGAGGAAGAATCGAGTAATGTTACTGCTTTAGATGAAATATGGAATGAATATCCAAGTATGACAAATAGGGAAGTAAGAGCAGCTCTTGCCAGATGCGGACTGACTACTGATCATATTACAAGCCAGATGCAGGTTCTCTCTGGAGGAGAAAATGCAAAAGTACGTATATGTAAGCTTATGCTTAGAGATATAAATCTATTGGTAATGGATGAGCCTACTAATCACCTGGATATAGATGCTAAAGAGGAATTGAAAAAAGCTATAAAAGAATTCAAAGGGACTGTACTTTTAGTAAGTCATGAGCCTGATTTTTATATGGATGTAATTACTGATGTATGGAATGTAGAAGACTGGACAACTAAGATAGTATAAAAATTATAAATAAAAATAAGCTCTTAGAATTATATAAAAATTCTGGAGCTTTTTATTTAAAAAATGACCAAGAGCTTTTATAACTCTTGATCATTTCATTTTATTTCTATTGTTCTAACAAACGAATTTTTGCAACAACTGGTACATGGTCACTTACTGCTGCCCAATTTATTCCATTCCAATTTTTATTTTTATTTGGAATTATTACCTCTTCTACAGCCCATTTCTGTCCTTTATAAGTTAAAATATGATCAATAGCAATAGCAGGATTAATAGCTGCCCAAGTACGATTATCTGCTTCTTTGTCCA
This sequence comes from Fusobacterium sp., assembly GCF_032477075.1. Lineage (NCBI taxonomy): Bacteria > Fusobacteriati > Fusobacteriota > Fusobacteriia > Fusobacteriales > Fusobacteriaceae > Fusobacterium > Fusobacterium sp. Next base: position 11,130 of record NZ_JAWDXO010000046.1, read on the forward strand.
AAACACTATTCCAATAACGATATAATTCATCCATTACAGGTGTTCCATCTACTTCATTAAAATCTCCAGCAAGTATTTTTATTCTAGATTCTATACTTGGAAAATCTGTTTTAATACTGGCAATAGTTACATTGTTAATTTCTCTAATCTGCTTTATTCTTACTGCTGGATCCTCTTTATAATCTAAATGAACAGCCATAAATAATACTGGCTCTGGAAAATTAGGTATTTCTACCTCTGCAACTATCAGTACATGTTGGCGCCCATCTCCTGGAACTGGCAGTAAAAAGTTTTGTGATTTTTTTACTGGATATTTAGATAATAATGCTGGACCAAATTCTCCACCTTCAAAATCGATAGCTTTTCCAAACACTGGATACATTTTAGTTTCTTTTGCTATAATAGCCAGTTGATCTTTATGACCACTACGTTCTGTATTAATATCTACTTCTGCTAAAGCTACAAAATCAGCTTTCATTGCTTTTATCGCTTTTCCTGTTTCTTCTGGTGAAGATACACGAGAAGCAGCTATATTATATGAAGCAACTGTTAATTCAAGCTGTTCTTTTCCTTTTAACTCTCTGTCTACAGTTCCTTCTTTTGTAGGAACTAGGACTTCAAAAGTAGTAGGTTTTTTCTCTCCAGCATTTAAAACAAGTGAACATAGTATTGCCCCTAAAATAACTAATTTTTTCATAATAACACCCCTATTTTATTTTAAATTTCTATGAAAATAACCCTAATATTAACCCTATACCTATAGTTGTCAGTATAAGTGTAATAGGTTTATATTTCTTGTTCAACATCCAAAACATTAGAAATGTATACATTAAAGGAAGTATATTTGGACATAATTTATCTATAACATCAGTTTGAATATTTAAAGCTTTTTCTCCCATTTTAAATATAAATGGTAATGAAAGTCTAACATATGATGCAATTAAACCACCTGATACAAAAATTCCTAAAATAGACATAGCTTTTTCTATATCTTTTGTTCCTGTTGTTAATTTATCTATAGCTCCTAAACCAAGTTTATAAGAATATTTTCCAAGATTAAATCTCACAAAAAACTGGCAGACATTAAATACAATTAATAAAACAAATGGCCCTAGTACATTTCCTTCCATTGATAGAGAGGCTCCAATACTTGCAGCAATTGGAAGAAGTGAAAAATGAAATAGTACATCACCTATTCCTCCCAAAGGTCCCATAAGAGCAATTTTTGTACTTCTTATAAGATTTGGATCTTCTTCTTTTTCTTCTAATGCTAACACAAGTCCCATCATAAATGATGCAAAATATGGATTTATATTAAAGAATTCCAAATGTCTTTTCATTGCTGCACTAAATTTTTCTTTTGTAGTGCATACTTTTTTTAATGCTGGCAGCATTCCAAAAAGGAACCCTCCCCCCTGCATTCTTTCATAATTAAATGATGCCTGAAGAAAAAATGATCTCCATGCCATTCTAGTAAGATCTTTGTCAGTTAATTTTCTTTCTGTTATATCTGTTCCTTTATTAAATGCCATCTTCAAAATCATCCTCCTCTTCAGGTGTAGTTGTTGGAACTACATATTGATTTTTAGTTATTCTATAATCATATATCACAAAACATATTCCCAATGTTGCTAAAGCTATTATAGGAAGCTTCAAGAAAGTAACAAATACAAAGCCTGTTATTAAGAATATCAATAAATCTTTTCTAAACATAGTTTTTAAAAGCATAGCAAATCCTACTGCTGGCATCAATCCTCCTGCTATTCCAAGACCTTTTAGGATCCATTTTGGAAGTGAATCTACTATTACTTGAGAAACCTCTGCTCCAAAATATATTGGTATAAAAGTAAGAACAAAGTAGAACATAAACAAAATGAATAGACATAAATAGTTTATATTAGCTATACCTCTATCATTCCCTTCTTCAGCAAATTTATCTGCTTTATGCATAAATCCTGAAAAGGCTGTTAATAAGAATGTAATAGCTGCTTGCATTGCTATTGCCACTGGCATTGCTACTCCAATAGCTGTTGTTGGCTCTTCCTTTGTAATTATAGCAAATGTAGTTCCTATTATTCCACCTACTACTACATTTGGTGGTTGTGCTCCCCCAACAGGAACCGCTCCAAGCCATATAAGTTCAAACATAGCTCCTGCTATAAGCCCTGTCTGAAGATCTCCCAATATCAAACCTACTATAGCACCACTTACCAATGGTCTATGAAAGTGTATCTTCATATTAAATAAATCTATTCCTCCTAATCCTGCTAATGCAGCAATTAGAATCATTTGTAATAAGCTCATCTTTCCTCCTTTAATTCTATTTTATTATTTCTAAAGTTCCCTTTTTAAAATTACCATATTTAGTCCAATCCCAACCGTAACTTTCCAATCTCTTTTTATAAAAAGGTGATATCATATATGGCTTTTCTTTTTGAGAAATAAGCTTTCCATCTTTTACTACTTCCTCTCCTCTTTCTGATAATTCATTTATCATGTATCCTCTCATTTTTTCCATTATTGATTTATAGCTATCATTCTTTGATAAATCTTTTAATTCATAGGGATCATTTTTTAAATCAAATAATTGTTCCTCATTCTTTTCTCTTCTTGGATACCATATATATTTATAATCTTCTGAAACAATGTATTGCATCTCATGATTTTCAGAGTAACAAGTTGAATGTTCTCCATGTACATACTTTCTTTCTATTTCTTCTCCCTTAATCAAGCTGAACATAGATTTTCCATCAATATCTTTTGGAATACTTTCTCCTAAAACATCTAATATTGTTGGAAAAATATCTTGCAGCTGAACTGGAATATTTACTTTTTTATTTTTTATAGAATTTCTCATATTTTTAGGAAGTACAACTAGCATAGGGATATGAGCTGAACCTTCAAAAGCATATGTCTTTCTCAATAAATTATGATCTCCCAGCATATCTCCATGATCTGAAGTAAATATTATTAGAGTATCATCTAAAAGTTTTTCTCTTTTTAATGCAAATAAAAATCTTCCTATTTGAGTATCTATATGAGTAATGCTTCCATAATATCCTGCTTTTGCTTTTTTTAACTCCTCATCACTTAGTTTTCTATTCCATGCATCAAGAGTAGTAACTTTTTGTTCGCATTCTTCTACCCATTCTCCCATTACTGGTTTAGGCAATTCCTTATCAGCATACATATTAAAATAAAATTCAGGAGGGTCATAAGGAGAGTGGGGTCTTGCAAAAGAAAGCTTTAAAAAAAATGGTCTGCTCGGATCTTTCTTTTTCAAAAATTTTATTCCCTCATTTACTGTCCAGTTAGTGGCATGTAAATATTCTGGAAGATGATATGGCCTTGCCCCCCAACCATTCCAATCTATTCCATGGTCAATTATTCCTACTTCTGCTGGTTTATTATTATCAAACCATTCTTTATAATCTGAAGTGAAATCTGGATCTTTTATTCTTCCAGATTCATCCAAAATAGTTTGATGGAAGCCATTAAGCGATCTTTGAGGATAAAAATGCATTTTCCCTATGCCTACTGTAAGATAGTTTAATTTTGATAAACAGCCTGGAATAGTAGTTTCAAAGTTTACCCCCATTTCTAATTGATTTCCTCCCATCCCCAAAATTCCTGTTTTCCATGGTTTTTTTCCTGTAATAAGAGAAGCTCTTGCAGGAACACATGATGGTGATGGAGTATAAGCTTTAGTGAAAACAGTTCCTTCCTCAGCTAACCAGTCTAAACAAGGTGTCTCTATAACATCATTTCCATAACATCTCAATGTATCAAATCTCTGTTGATCTGTCATTATCAAAAGAATATTTGGCTTTTTCTTATATTCCATCACTATCACTTTCCTCAGATAATTCTTCAACTATCTTAAAAATTCCCATTCCATTTTTACTTTCTTCTAATATTCTTTCAATGTCTATTTCATCTTCTCTGGAATCTATTGCTTCAAATAACATAGCCATGTTCAATCCTGCAAAAACATGAACATTACTATATTTTGTTGAAATCATTGCAGCTTCATTAAATGGAGTTCCTCCCAATATATCTGTAAAAATTAAAACTCCCTTTTCTCCAATTTCTTTTACTACTTTTTCTATATTTTCAGAAAGTTCTATATTTGTCATTCCTTCTTTAAAATCTATAAATACAGTTTTTTCTTGTTCGCCCATAATTAATCTCATTGTGCTTTCTATTCCAGAGGCAAAATTCCCATGTCCAGTAACTATAATTCCCTTCATAATTTTTCTCCTAGTCTATGTATTTAAATATATCTTCTTTTTGTTCATTTGGTACTCTCTGAGCTTCAATAACAACGCCTAGTTTTCTAAGTTCCTTAAAAGTATTTATATCATCTTCATCTACACATATTGCTTTTGTAATCTGCTTCTTTCCTACTGCCATATGCATATTTCCTATATTCAATACCTTTATTGGCACTCCCCCTTTTACTAATTTGAGAACATCTTGTGGAGTTTCCACTATCAAAGCTATCAGTTGTCTTGGTGCAGCTTTATGTATAATATCACATGTTTTTTGAATAGAGAAATATCTAATCTGTGTTCCAGTAGAAACTGCAAGATTCATTAACCCCTGTCTTGTTTTATTTTCTGCTATTTCATCATGAGGAACTATTATAAGATTTGCCCCTGCATGCTGAATCCAAGCTGTTACTACCTGCCCATGAACTAATCTGTTGTCTATTCTTGTCAGTACTATATTTGGCTCTGCCATTTTATTGATCCTCCTCTTCCATATTATATTTTATTGTAAATTCAAATCTGTCTCCTCTCACTATTCCTTTGGAATACTCAACTATATCTTTTCCCATAAAAAGTTTTCTTTCTATAAGAATTCCTAGACTTCCTTCTGGAACATTTAAATATTCAGCTTCTATTTTATTGACTAAACAAGGTTTTATTTTCTGCTCAGCTTTCAAAAATCTAAAGTCACATTTTTCTCTCAATATTTCATAAAGAGGTTTTTTTTTCAATATTTCTTTTGTGAGATCTGCAACTATTCTTTTGGGTATTATTGTTTGGCTATACATTAGAGGTTCTTCATCAGCATATTTAATTCTTTCAATTTCATAAACTTGTGTTCTCTCACTGTAAATTCCATAAATATCATCTTCTTTTTCTTCAAAATTAACTACTTTCCCTGTAGGTGTCTTTCCTCTTTTCTTCATTTCTTCAGTAAAACTGTAAAATTTATTTATTACTTGATCTAATATCGGGATATTGACATATGTTCCATCTCCTATTCTTCTAATAATTAGATTTTCTCTTTCCAATTCATCTAAGGCTTTTCGAATAGGTGTTCTGCTCATATTAAATATCTGCATCAATTCTCTTTCTGAAGGAATAACATCTCCGCTTTTTAACTCACCTTTTAAAATATCTCTTTTAATTTTTTTGTAAATGATATTACTTTTGTCTTTTCTCATGAGTCCCCCAAATTAAATACCTTTAATTTTAATCAATTTATATCATCATTTTTTTTACTTAACAAGTGGTTTTTTTTTGCTCTATATATACTGATTAATAACAATTTCATTTGAAACTAATAGATAAAATTTATAGTATAAAAAAAGTTAAAGGTATTTTTTGAATTTTTATTTTAAATTTCAATTTTATCATATAAAACCTTGAATTAAAATCTCTGAACTCATTAAATCTTTATTGTAACTTTTTTCATTTTGAAAAAAATACATATAATATATTTTCATTTTGAAAATTTTTTCATTTTGAAAAAAATGAAAATCTCTCATTTAACAGCTATAATACTAATTGAGAGATTTTTTTATTGGCATAATTTTTGCTTGTTATATTAGTGAGAAAAGTCTGCCTAATTTAAAATAAGGAGCAGAATTAGATACATATAAATTAAATAAACTTAGGATATATTATTTTAATTAAATTTAAAACTATCATGGGAGGAAAAAATTATGGAAAAAACAATTGAAAAAATAATGAGTATTCTGGCAGAGGAAATAGTTCCTGCTGAAGGTTGTACTGAGCCAATAGCAATAGCTTATGCAGCAAGCAAACTTACAAGTGTATTAGGAAATGTACCTGAAAAAATAGATGCTTATCTTTCTGGAAATATAATTAAAAACGTTAAAAGTGTAAAAATCCCTAATTCTAATGGTATGGTAGGAATAGAAGCATCTGTAGCTATGGGAGCAATCTTAGGTCAATGTGAAAGAGAATTGATGGTAATTTCTCATGTTGATACTACTCGTCTTCCTGAAGTTCAAAAATATCTTAATGAAAACAGAATAAATGTTTTCCTTAATGATAGTGATGTAAAACTTTATATCAAATTAGAAGGTACTTGTGGAAATGATTATGCTTCTGTTGAAATTCAAAATTACCACACTAATATCACAAAAATTATAAAAAATGGAGAAGAGGTAAAAGGCTGTCTTTGTGATGACTGTACTTCAGCAGATGTTATGACTGACAGAACTTTTCTTAGTGTAGAACTTATCCATGATTTAGCTAAAAATATTGAACTTTCTCTTATAGAACCTATCTTTAAGCAGGTTATAGATTACAATACTGCAATAGCTAAAGAGGGTCTTTCTGACTATTATGGTCTTTCTATTGGTAAATTAATGAAAGAGGGGATGGAAGAGGGAGTTTATGGAAATGATTTAAGAAACAATATGGCAAGTTTTGCCAGTGCTGGAAGCGATGCAAGAATGAATGGCTGTTCTCTTCCTGTTATGACTACAAGTGGAAGTGGAAATCAAGGAATGACTTGCTCTCTTCCTGTTATAAAATTCTGTGAAATGAAAAATATACCATATGAGCAATTAATCAGAGGTCTTTTCTTCTCTCATATGACAACTATACATATTAAAAGTAATATAGGAAGATTATCTGCTTACTGTGGAGCTGTATGTGCAAGTGGAGGAGTAGCAGGAGCTATATCTTTCCTTTCTGGATTCTCTCCAGCTCAAATAGATTCTGCTATTGAAACAACTCTTGCAACTCTTTCTGGAGTAGTATGTGATGGAGCAAAGAGTTCTTGTGCTACTAAAATAGCAAGTGGGGTGGCTGCTGCATTTGATGGTTACTATGCTTCAAGTAAAAATAGAAAATTTGAATTTGGTGAAGGAATTGTTGGAAGAAATGTTGAAGCTACTATTAAAAATGTAGGAACTCTTGGACAGGTTGGTATGAAAATAACTGATGATGTCATCCTTGATATTATGATAAAAAACAAATAATTTATTTAAATTTTATAAGAAAAATGTCTCATAATTTGTGGGACATTTTTTATTAAAAAATAGTTTGTAAAATATTTTTATACAGTATATACTTTAATATGCAATTAAAAATATTTACATAAAAAGGAGAGTTACATGAATCTAAAACTGTTTTTCATATTGGCTTTTTTATTTATTTTTACTAATATTTTTTCTGAAGATATCCAACTCCAAAAAGTTCTTATCTCCTTTAAATATGAAAAACAATTTAAACTTGCTTCAAATCAATTTGCTATATGGATTGAAAATGAAAATGGAGAATTGATAAAAAATATTTTTGTTACAAGATTTACTGCTGTTGATGGTCATTCAAATAGAAAAGAAGCTCTTTCAACTTGGGTAAAACGTTCAAATGTAAAAAATTACTCTAAAGAAAAAATAGACTCTATCTCTGGAGCTACTCCTAAGAGCAGTTCTCTCACATATCTTTGGGACTGTACTGATCAAAATGAAAATCCTGTTCCTCATGGAACATATAGATTTTTTGTGGAAGGAAGTACTCACTGGAAAGATAAAATTCTTTTTAGTGGAACTATTACTTTAGGAGAACACTCATATCTAGTAGGTCCATTTATAGAAGATTTTACAAGAGAAGCTCTCAACAGCAATATGATAACAAATTTAAATGCTGAAATAAAATAAGGAGATGGTAGGATGGAAGTTGATCATATCTATATCTGTACTGATTATAAAGCACCTGCTGGTGAATTATTAAAAGAATTTGGATTGACAGAAGGAACCTCAAATATTCATCTTGGGCAAGGAACTGCTAATAGAAGATTCTTTTTTCATAATTTTATGCTTGAATTATTATGGATAGAGAATTTAGATGAAATAAAAAATAATCTTACTAAACCTATGAGACTTTTTGAAAGGTGCAGTAAAAGCGATATTAATATATCTCCTTTTGGAATTGGATTTAGACCTACAAGTGAAAAAAATGAAAAAGTTTTATTTCCTGTTTGGGATTATCATCCTCTATATCTTCCTGATTTTTTAAAAATACAGGTTGCTGATAGTACTCCTCTAAGTGAACCTATGTTTTTCTATCTTTCTTTTATTGAAAGGCAAGATAAATATCCTGCTGAAAAGAAAGAAAATATGAAACATAAACTTCCACTGAAAGAAGTAACTAATATAGAAGTACATATTAACCAAAAAAATGAGTTTTCTGAAGCAGCCAAAATAATAAATAATATAGATAATCTTCTTTTAATAAAAGACAATGAAAATTATCTGAAACTTACTTTTGATAACTGGATATACAAAAAAGAAAAAGATTTCAGACCTGATATACCTTTGATAATAAAATGGTAATAAATATTTTGCTCAAATACAGCATACATGATATACTTTAATAGAATAACTAAAATATTGAAAAACCTATTTAATATATATTTTTTACAGGAGGAAAGAAAATGAAAAAAGAATATATAGAGACTTCTGGATGGGATGCAATTACTAGAGCCTTTGAAAAACATTATCCTGAGCAGACTGATCCCCTTCACTATGCCCCTATAATCTCTTGGCGTCTAGGAGGAGAAGATCCTTTAGATGGTATCAGTGTCTATGATGGAGGAGATTATTATCATTTTGTCACTTATGGACTTTCTGAACTGTATGATAAAGAATCTGAAGATTTTGATTATAGTGGATATGGATTTGAACTTACATTAAAATTAAAAAAGTCTTCTTTGAAAAATAAAGAGGAAGAATTGAACTGTATCTGTGGAATTTTACAAACTCTTGGAAGAATAACTTTTGAAAATGGAGATATATTTCAACCTTTTGAATATATATATACTGGACAAAAAACTGGTATGGACTCTCAATCACTATCTAATATAACAGGTTTTGTAACTATTCCAGATGAAATAAGTGAGATAAATACTCCTAATGGGCTATTACAATTTGTACAACTTGTAGGTATGACTGATGCAGAACTTAAAACTATTGTAGATAAAAAGAATACTGTTGAAGAAATGATAGAAAAACTTGGTCATTCTATGACTGATTTTAAAAGAAAAAGTCTAGTTTAATATGTATATAATCAATAATAATTTATACTAAGGTGATATCTAATGTTACAGTTAAAAAAACTTACAGATAATAAGAAAAAATATATTGAACTGTTACTGTTGGCTGATCCAGAAGAAAAAGCCATAGACAAATATATCAATGATTGTGAAGTTTTTTGTCTTATTGAAAATGAAAAAATCTTAGGGCAGTGTGCTGTCATTGAAATAGATAAACACAGATGTGAAATAAAAAATATAGCAATCTGCGAAACTATACACAAGAAAGGCTATGGAAGAAAATTTCTTAACCTCATATGCGATTACTATAAAGATAAATATTTTTCCATATTAGTAGGAACTGCTGATCCTGGAATAGAATTTTATGAAAAATGTAACTTTAAAATATCTCATAGAATAAAGAATTTTTTTATAGATAATTATGATGAAGAAATTTTTGATAATGGAATACAGTGTATAGATATGATTTATTTAGAAAGAAAATTAAAGTAAGGAGTTTCTACTCCTTATTTTTATATTCTTAAAACTTATTTATTATTCTTTTCATAAACAGATTCAAGTATAATTTTCTTATTAAATTTTCCTCTTTTTTCAGCTTTTTTTTCTTTAATTTTTAAAATGGCTTCCTTATTCAATTCAAAAGCAGCTATAATATTCTCAATCACTTCAAAAATATCACTCATTTCTTCTATATTTTTTGTCTCTATAAATTCTTGAACTTCTTCCTGTAGCTTCTCTAATAGCTTTATCTTGTATTCATCATCTGTTGCTATATGATATTTGCATTCCTGACGATTATCAGCAATAATTTCAAGGATATTATCTCTAACAAGTTTATTATAAACAGTTTCTTTTCCCATAAAATTCTCCTTCTTTTTCTTTTATTATATTATCAAAAGATAAAATTAGCAATTTTTCAAAATTTTTATATTTTTAATATTATTTATTCAATCTATTTGTAAAAAATATACATATCTAAAAATTAAATAATTTTATTATATCTTGATTTAATTCCAAAATACAAATATTTTACTTTGATTTCTTAAAATGATATAATTATTTAAAATATAGTTTATACTAAAATACAATGAGGTGATTATAATGAAATTTTTTGACAAAAAAATAGGTAATTTTAATTTATCACGAATTGGATTAGGAAGTATGAGAATGTCTGATGAACAGGAAGGAATTAAAACAATTCACACTGCTTTAAATGCTGGAATAAATTTCCTTAACACTGCTGATTTTTATGGTAATGGCCAAAGTGAAATGCTGATAAAAGAAGCTTTAAAAAATTATAAACGAGAAGATATTTTTATTTCTGTAAAATTTGGAGTTATGCAGGGAATTGATGGTAAAATGTATGGAATAGATGTTCGTCCTGAAGCTGTTGAAAATTATCTTCATTATACACTTAAACGTTTAGGAACTGACTATGTAGATTTATATCAGCCTGCTAGAATTAATCCTTATATACCTGTTGAAGATACTATAGGAGCCATATCTAATCTAGTAAAAAAAGGATATGTAAAAAATATAGGAATTTCTGAAGTTAATGGAGAACTTCTTCGTAGAGCCAACTCTGTACATTCTATCAGTTTAGCTGAAGTAAGATACTCTCTTATGGATAGGCATATAGAAGATGATCTGCTTCCAACTGCAAGAGAATTAGGTGTCAATATAGTTGCTTTTGGTGTTCTTCTTTCAGGTTTAATTGGAGGAAGTTCACAAAATGAAAAACTCCTTGCTATAAGTAAAAGAGTTTCCTCTAGTACTTTGGAAAATATTAAAGGAAATCTTTCTGTTGCTGATTCACTAAAGGAGATAGCAGACAGAAAAGAAATAACATTAGCTCAACTTGCTATAGCTTGGGTTTTGGCTCAAGGAGAGAATATAATGACATTAGTTGGTTCAAGAACACCTGCACAGGTTGAAAGTACAATTAAAGCTTTAGATGCAACTTTATCTAAAGAAGACCTACTTGAAATAGAAGAAATTATACCTAAAAAACAAGCTAATAGTTCATATATGCTTGAATTAAATTTTAATGAAAAAGGATTATTTATTCCAAAATAAAAAAGAAAAGTATATTGCACCTGAAATCTTAAACAACTAAGATGGAAGGTGTTTTTTTATGCTAAATTAATAAATTTAGAAGCTTTATAACCTGAAACACTAATATTTAATTATATCCTTCCATTTAAACACTATATTTTAAACCTATTTCTTTACAAATAAAACCTTGCTGGTTCTTTCTTAAAATATTTAATATTTCCAAAACTCATTTATCAGTCAAAAAAAAATATTTAAGATTTAATCTAAAATTATGATTTCAAATATTTTTTAAAATTTTATTTTTTAATATTTGTTATAATTTTTTCAATCACAAAATAAAACATAATAATATTCTCTAATCATAAAAAAATATACTAAGTAAAATTATATAGATATATACATATTTATTATTAGTGTGTCAAAATGCATAATTTATTTATTTATTTTTTATTTGTATGCTAACATTATTATGTTATAATTTAATAAAATTAGTATTTTGTAAACTAATTATATTTATAATTACTAGATTAATTATTTTGTCAAACCTTATATTTTTAAAATATTTGTTTGTTATTTTTTATAAAAAAGGGGGGGATTTTATTATTAACTTTATTAAAATTTATATTATTAAAAAATGAAGTTTATTCTTAAGGAGGAAAGAAGTATGAAGAAAATTTTGGGGATATTTCTTT